>CAMPBZ010000177.1 GCA_946641795.1 uncultured Clostridia bacterium | reverse complement strand
GGAACCGGTTGCAGAAAAAACCACCCCGCAGCCGCAAAGATCCGCACAAAAACCGCCGCAGCCCAAACGTCTGTTTTTGCGCGTGCCGGATAAGGAATGCGAACAATACCGCAAAGCCGAAAACCTGACCGGCATTTTTGAGGGCGGTTTTCCGGTGGTGTTTTATGACGCTTCCACCAAACAATACGATTTTGACCATGCGGGCATTGCGCTCAGCGACTACCTGCTTGCCCAGTTCCGCGACCTCCTCGGCGAAGAGAACGTGATTCTAAAATAAAAAGAGAAAAAAAGAACGCCCTGTTCCGCTTTTTTGCGGAGCAGGGCAATTTTTCGTTCGTTCAGTTTTCGTCGTGTTCGTGGCAGTGGGCGCAATCGCCGGCGCAAAATTCGTCGGGGTCGTAGGCAATGCCGTGTTTGTCGTAGTAGTCCTTCACGGCGGCGCGCACGGCCTCCTCGGCAAGCACCGAGCAGTGCAGTTTGTGCGGCGGCAGACCGTTCAGGGCCTCAACCACCGCTTTGTTGGAAAGCTTCAAAGCCTCGGAGATCGGTTTGCCCTTGATCATTTCGGTTGCCATCGAGGAGGAGGCAATCGCACTCCCGCAACCGAAGGTGATGAACTTGACATCGGTAATGATACCGTTGTCGTCCACCTTGATATACATTCTCATAATATCGCCGCATTTGGCGTTGCCCACCTCGCCAATCCCGTCGGCGTCCTCCATTTTGCCAACGTTGCGCGGGTGCTCAAAATGATCCATAACAGTTTCGCTGTAAAGCATTTTTATCTTCCTCCGTTCTTATTTTTCAAAAAAGTGTTTGCGTTTTCCGGTTTCCAGGTCTTCCCAAACGGGCGACATCGTGCGCAGGTAGTTTACCACTTGCGGCACGGCTTCCAGAATGTAGTCGATCTGTTCTTCGGTGTTGGTTTCGTCAATCGAAAGCCGCAGTGAGCCGTGCGCCACCTCGTGCGGAATGCCCAGGGCGAGCAGGACGTGGCTGGGGTCGAGCGAGCCGGACGTGCAGGCCGAACCCGATGAGCAGGCAATGCCGCGCATATCCAAAAGGAGCAGCAGGGACTCGCCCTCAATGCCCTCAAAACAGAAGTTCACAATGCCGGGAACGCGCTGGTCGCGATCTCCGTTGAGGTGCGAATAGGGGATCTTGCGCAGACCTGTGATGAGTTTTTCGCGGAGCGGCACAACTTTTGCGGTGTTGGCTTCCAGGTTGGCAACCGCCTCTTTCAGCGCCGCCGCCATTCCCACAATGGCAGGAATGTTTTCGGTTCCCGCGCGTTTGCCGCGCTCCTGCGCGCCGCCTTCAATCAGCGTGGAAAGCCGGATGCCCCGGCGGGCGTAAAGAACGCCAATGCCCTTCGGCCCGCGGAATTTGTGCGCCGAAAGGGAGAGCATATCAATATTGTCCTTCTCCACGTCAATGGCAATATGCCCAACAGCTTGTACCGCGTCGGTGTGGAAGAGCACACCTGCCGCGCGGCAAACGGCACCGATCTCGCGGATGGGTTGCAGGGTGCCGATCTCGTTGTTGGCGTACATCACCGTTACCAGCGCCGTGTCGGGGCGGATCGCCTCTTTTACCTGCTCGGGGGTGACCAGTCCGTTTTCGTGAACGTCCAAATAGGTCACCTCAAAGCCCTCTTTTTCCAGCTTGTTCAGCGTGTGCAGGACGGCGTGGTGCTCAAACTTGGTGGAAACAATATGCTTTTTGCCTTTGGCGGCGCCCAGCTTTGCCGCCGAAACAATGGCCTGGTTATCGGCCTCCGAGCCGCCCGAGGTAAAGGTGATCTCCTTTGCCGTTGCGCCCAGCAGGGCGGCAATTTCCTCGCGGGCGTTTTCCAGAGCCACCTTTGCCTCCTGGCCTGTGGTATGCAGGCTGGAAGGGTTGCCCCAAACGGTGCGCATCGCTTCGGTCATAGCGGCAATGGCGGTTTCGCTCATCTGGGTGGTTGCCGCGTGATCTGCGTAAACAAACATCAGTTTTTCCTCCGATTTCTAATTCCTATCTTTTCAATGGGAATTATAACATAGATTTCCTACTTTGTCAATAGGAATTTGAAAAAATGTCAAAAAATCAAACCTTGCGGTCAATCAAATCCTGAATGGTAATACCCGAAAGGTAATTTTCGATCAGCGCGTCCAGCTTTTGCCACATCGGAAAAGAGAGGCAAAGTCCGGCACCGGCACGGTCGCAGGAAGCGCCGCTCAACCCGTTGCAGGCAACCGGCGCGAGGGAACCCTCGGTAATCGCCATAATCTCGGCAACCGTAATTTCGTTTGCCGGGCGGGAAAGGGTATAGCCGCCGTCCTTGCCGCGCGCACTGCGGATCAGCTCGCCGCGGTTGAGCAGGGCGGCAATCGCTTCCAGGTATTTCATAGAAACCTCCTGCCGTTCCGAAATCGCTTTGAGCGAAATGGCGCCATCGTTCGCGTGCTGGGCAAGATCAATCATCAGCCGGAGCGCGTAGCGCCCCTTGGTGGAAACC
>CAMPBZ010000176.1 GCA_946641795.1 uncultured Clostridia bacterium | reverse complement strand
TGCCATCATCCGCTCCACCACCCGCAAAAAAATGCTGCCGCAAAAGTTCAACGACCAAAAGTTTTTGCACAAGAGCACGGTGGTGCGCCATTTTTCCAAGCGGCTGTTTTGGCTGCCCTACCCGCATACCGACAACGTCAAGCAATGGCAGGTCACGCGGGTGCACAAGATTTTCAAGTATTTCTGCTTTGACGATATTCTGTTTGAGTACATTTACCTGCGCAAAAAATACGATGCGGAGAGCAAAAACAAATGAACCAGCAAATCATTCCCGTATTTTACGCCTGTGACGACCGCTTTGCCAAATACACCGTGGTTTCGCTCTTTTCGGTGTTGCAAAACGCGGCAAAGGATCGCAAATACCGCGTGCACATTCTGTATTCCGAGCTTTCGGAGGAGATGAAGACCATTTTTTCGGCGCTGGCAAACGAGCGCACCGAGGTCTGCCTGGAAAACGTTTCGGAGTTTCTGGATCAGATTGCAAACGGTCTGCCCGTGCGGCATTACTACACCAAAACCACCTACTATCGGCTCTTTATTGCCGAGCAGTTTCCGCAGTACCAAAAGGCGCTCTACCTGGATAGCGATACCGTTGTGCAGGGCGACATTGCCCGCCTGTACGATACCGATCTTTCCGACCATCTGCTTGCCGCCTGCCACGAGCAGGTTATGGAGCAAATGGAGGTTTACGGCACCTACTGCGAGGAGGTGGTGGGCGTTTCGCGGCACCAGTTCTTCAACGCCGGGGTAATGCTTATCAACTGCGAGGGCTTCCGGCGGCACAAGGTGCTTGAAAAGTTTGTGCGCCGGCTGGGCGAGTACCATTTTGTGGTCACGCAGGACGAGGATTATCTCAACCTGATCTGCAAGGATCACGTCAAATTCCTGGATCAGCATTGGAACACCGAGGTTTGCGAGGGGCTTTCCTACCCCTACGATGAGCGGGAAGGGCTGATCTTGCACTACGTTATGGCAAACAAGCCCTGGCATTTTGAAAACGCCAAACACGCCGACCTGTTTTGGAGCTATGCCGAAAAAACCGCCGTGTTTGCCGATCTGCGCGCCGAGCTGGCTTCGTACACCGACGAGGATCGCGCCAGCGACCGGGAAGTGGCCGAAAACCTTTGTCAGCTTGCCAAAACCGAGATCGCGCGCGAGGATAACTACCAAAAAATGCTGGATAGCACCGTTCGCGCCGCCGATCGCGTTGCCGTGGTCAAAAAGATTGCCGAGTTTGAGCGCGAAGGGAAGTTTGAATTTGACGTAGAGGACGATCCCCCCTCGCGGCAGATCCAGCCCGACGAGATCGACTACCTGCGCCGCAGTCCGCTTGCAAAGCTGAAAACCAAAATTGCCTATTTCCGCGCCAAGCGGTTTTTGAACTACATTAAAAAGCACCACTATATGATCATCCGGGAAATCCGGGGCATTGAAAATCTCCAAAATCTGCAATCGGGCGCGGTCATCACCTGCAACCATTTCAACGCGTTTGATAGCTTTGCCATGCACGAGGTGTTTGTGGCCTCCAAGCAGAAGAAAAAGTCGATGTTCCGCGTCATCCGGGAGGGGAATTATACCTCGTTCCCCGGCTTTTACGGCTACCTGATGCGGCATTTCTACACCCTGCCGCTCTCCTCCAATACCAAAACCATGCAAAAGTTCATCAAAGCCACCGATCAGCTCTTGCAGGAGGGGAACTTTGTGCTGTTCTACCCGGAGCAAAGTATGTGGTGGAACTACCGCAAGCCCAAGCCGCTCAAACCGGGCGCCTACCGTTTCGCGGTCAAAAACAAAGTGCCGGTCGTCCCCTGCTTTATCACCATGCGCGATTCGGACTACCCGGGGCCGGACGGCTACCCGGTGCAGGAATACACCATTACCGTTGGCAAGCCCATTTACCCCGAAGAAGCGCTTTCCTACAAGGATAACATCCAGCGCCTGATGGACGAAAACTTTGCCGCCTGGAAAGCGGTTTACGAAACCACCTACGATATGCCGCTGGAATACACCACCAAAACATAAAAAACGAAAAAGGAGAAAACCGCTATGCTTGGAAATTTCAGCTACCATAACGCCACCAAACTCTATTTCGGCCCCGATTCGCTCGACTATCTGAACGAGGAAATGCCCAAATACGGAAAGAACGTCCAGCTGATCTACGGCGGCGGTTCCATCAAGAAAAACGGCATTTACGAAGCCGTGGTCGCCATTCTCAAAAAGAACGGCAAGACCATTGTAGAGGACGCCGGCGTCATGCCCAACCCGACCATTGACAAGGTGCGCGACGGCGTGCGCATCGCCCGCGAGGGAAAGGTCGATCTGCTCCTTGCCGTTGGCGGCGGCTCCTGCTGTGACTACGCCAAGGCGGTGGCCGTTTCGGTCAACTGTACCGACGACCCCTGGGAGAAATACTACGTCCGCTATGAGGAGCCCGATTGCAAGATCCTGCCGGTTGGCTGTGTGCTGACCATGGCGGGCACCGGCTCCGAGATGAACGCCGGCGCCGTGATCCCCAACCCCGCCCAAAAAATGAAGCGCGGCC
>CAMPBZ010000175.1 GCA_946641795.1 uncultured Clostridia bacterium | reverse complement strand
CATGGAAGGCTGGAAATGCGATATTTCCGGCGTGCGGCGCTGGGAGGATCTTCCCGCGGCGGCGCAGAAATACGTTGAATTTGTGGAGCGCGAGATCGGTTGCCGGATCGGCTACGTTTCGGTAGGCCCCGAACGCGAAAGCATCATCTTGCGCTGAAAGGCGGTATTGAATGAAAGACAGATACGAAACTCCGTTTTCTTCCCGCTACGCCTCGGACGATATGGTCAAACGCTTCTCCCCCAATACCCGCTACCGCACCTGGCGGCGGCTTTGGGTGGAGCTGGCGCGCGCGGAGGCGGCGCTCGGCCTGCCGATTACCAACGAGCAGGTCGCCGAGCTGGAAGCGCACGTCAACGACATTGACTACGACATTGTTTCGGCGCGCGAAAAAGAGGTGCGGCACGACGTAATGGCGCATATTTACGCCTACGGGCTGGCGGCGCCGAAAGCGGCGGGCATCATCCATCTCGGCGCGACCAGCTGCTACGTAACCGACAACGCCGACCTGATCCTTTACCGCGACGGACTTCGCTATTTGCGGGGCGAACTGCTCAAAGTGATGAAAAACCTGGCGCTGTTTGCCGACCGCTACAAGGCTCTGCCCACCCTCGGCTACACGCACTATCAGCCGGCGCAGCTGGTTACCGTTGGCAAGCGCGCCTCGCTCTGGTTGCAGGATTTTGAAGCCGATTTGCGGGAGCTGGATTTTGTAATTGAGCAAATCCCCTTCCTGGGCTGCCGCGGAACCACCGGAACCGAAGCCAGCTTTATGGAGCTGTTTGACGGCGACGGTGCGAAAATTGACGAAATGAACCGCCGCATTGCCGAAGCGTTCGGTTTTACAAAATGCTATCCCGTTGCCGGGCAAACCTACCCGCGCAAAACCGACGCGCGCATTCTAAACGCGCTTTCCGCTTTGGCGCAAAGCGCCTACCGTATGGCAAACGACATTCGCCTGCTCCAACACGACCGCCAGGTGGAAGAGCCGTTTGAAGAAAAGCAGATCGGCTCCTCGGCAATGGCCTACAAGCGCAACCCGATGCGGTGCGAGCGCATTTGCTCGCTCTCCCGCTATTTGATGACCGACGCGCTCAACGCCCCCCTGACCGCCTCCGTTCAATGGATGGAGCGCACGCTGGACGATTCGGCAAACCGCCGCATCTCCCTGCCCGAAGGCTTCCTGTGCGCCGACGCGATCCTGCGCCTTTGCCAGAACGTGACGAACGGCCTTTGCGTAAACGAAAAGATCATTGCCCGCGCCGTGCGCGATTACCTGCCCTTTATTGCAACCGAAAACCTGATGATGGAAGGCGTGCGCCGCGGCGGCGACCGTCAAAAGCTCCACGAGATCGTTCGGGAGTGCTCGATGAACGCCACGGCAAAAATGAAAAACGGCGAACCTTTTGATCTGCTCGCCGATCTTGCAACGCATTCCGAATTCGGTATGACCAAAGAAGAGATGGAAACGGTGCTGGAACCTTCCCGCTACGTTGGCCGCTCGGTCGAGCAGGTGGAACGGTACCTTGCCGAACTTGCCCCTCTGCTTTCCGGCGTTGCCGGAGGCGCCCCCGAACTTGCCCTTTAATTTACCCGGTTTCCGAAGGAGAACCCTTTTATGGAAAAAATTCTGGTTTTGGATTTTGGCGGTCAATACGACCAGCTCATTGCCCGGCGCGTGCGCGAACAGCACGTGTTTGCCGAGGTTTTGCCCTACGATAAAATTGCCGTGGATGAGATTGCGGCGCAGTATTGCGGCGTGATTTTTACCGGCGGGCCGAACAGCGTGTATGACCCCGCCTCGCCGCATTACGATCCGAAAATCCTGACCCTCGGTCTGCCGATTTTGGGCATTTGCTACGGCGACCAGCTGATGGCCTATATGGCGGGCGGCGAGATCCGCAGCGCCGAAAATTCCAGCGAGTTCGGAAAAATCGAGATCAAGGTCAACCCCTCGTCGCCGCTCTTTGCCGGCATTCCCGAAACCAGTATTTGCTGGATGAGCCACAACGATTTTGTTGCCGGGCTCCCAAAGGGATTTACCACCATTGCAACCACCAAAAAATGCCCCTGCGCCGCCATGAGCGACGAGAGCCGCCGCCTTTACGGCGTGCAGTTCCACCCCGAGGTGACGCACACCGAATACGGCAAACAGATGCTTTCCAACTTCCTGTTCCGCGTTTGCGGCTGCAAAGGCGACTGGAACATGGAGGACTTTGTTGCCCAATCGGTGGAAAAATACCGCCGCGAACTTGCCGGCAAGCGGGTGCTTTGCGCACTCTCCGGCGGCGTGGATTCCTCGGTTGCCGCCGTTCTTTTGCACCGCGCCATCGGCGACAATTTGACCTGCGTTTTCGTTGACCACGGTCTGCTCCGCAAAAACGAGGGCGACATGGTGGAAGAGATCTTCCGCCGTCAGTTCAACATGAAACTGATCCGCGTGAACGCCGAGGAACGTTTTCTCTCCCGTCTTTCCCAAACGTCGGATCCCGAAACCAAGCGCAAAATCATCGGCGAAGAGTTCATCCGCGTGTTTGAGGACGTTGGAAAAGAGCTTGGTAAGATGGATATTCTGGT
>CAMPBZ010000174.1 GCA_946641795.1 uncultured Clostridia bacterium | reverse complement strand
GCTTTGGCCTGCGCTTCGTTTTGGAAGATGCAGAACACGGCCGAGCCGCTCCCACTCATCAGCGCGCCCATTGCGCCGGGACAAGCGAGAAGATCCGATTTGAGTGCTTTTACTCTTCCCTGCGCCATAGAAAACGCCGGCGTTTCAAATCTGTTTTCCAGCATTGCACAAACGCCGGAAAGATCGCCTTTGCGCAAGACCTGTATCAGGTTTTCCACCTTTTTGCCAGGGTTCGGGTAGCCGGAAAAGCGGTCGTACAACCGGTCCAGTTCGGCGTACATTGCGGGAGTGGAAAAGGCAACGCCTTCGGCTTTTGCAATCACCAAAAAGCAGGCCGGAAGCCCCGCGCAGGGCGTTAATTCTTCGCCGATCCCCTCGGTGCGCATTGCGCCGCCGCGAACGCAGAATGGAACGTCGGCTCCCAGTTTTGCGCCGATCGCGCAAAGCTCATCCAGGGTCAACAGGTTCCCGAACATCCGGTTGAGCGCGCGCAAAACCGCCGCCGCGTCGGCGCTTCCGCCGGCAAGTCCCGCGGCAACGGGGATCTCCTTTTGCAATGTGATCTTGACCGTTCCCGATTTGCCGGCCGCTTCCAGATAGCACGTTGCGGCGCGGCAGACGAGGTTGGAGGCGTCGGTGGGGATATTCTCTTTTCGGCCGGTGATGCAAAGCTCTGTCCGGGTAGTCGCAGCCTTGCAAAACTCCACCTCGATCTTATCGGTGAGCGAGACGGTTTGCATCACTCCGTCGATCAAATGGTAGCCGTCCGGCCGGACGCCGACTATATCGAGCATCAGGTTGATTTTTGCATAGGCGTTCTCGGTGATTTTTCGGTTCATATCCGCTCCGTTTTTCTGCTTGTTTTCGGGTTTCTACGCTTTCATTTTAGCATAGAATTGCAAAATTTGCAAGAATATTTTAAAATTCGGAAAAAAGGGGTTGACGAACCCGGAAAAAATGGTTAAAATAGAAACAGATAAGTGTTTCTTCGCGCCGGCATACGCGCGCGAAGCGCAAAAAGACGAAAGGAGGGCCGAAAAATGGACGCAGAACAGAAAACCGGGAAAATCGGAAAACGATTGCTTCGAGGGATCATTGCCTACGCCGTTATTTTCACTCTCCTTTTACTGATCTCCCACATTGACGCGGTCAAAACTTGGGTGGCTTATGTGCTGGCCATTCTGCGCCCCATTCTGATCGGCCTTGTTATTGCCTACCTGGCCAATCCGTTCTTCCGCTTTTTTGAGCGGAAGCTCCTCTCGCGCATTCCGGCTCCCTATTTACGCCGCATTCTGGCAATGATTTTGACCTATGTGCTCTTCTTTTTGATCGTTTTTGCGCTGGTAATGCTCGTTTTCCCCCAGCTTTTCAACAGCATTAACAACTTTGTTGACAATTTTGACGCCCGGCTTTCGCGCTTGATCGAGCCGGTCAACCGCATCATTTCCTCCATCAACGCGCACCTGCCGGTAAAAGAGGACGGCACCGGGGTCATTCCCCTTTGGAACCGCGAAGGCATTCTGGACGCGATGCGCAGTTTTTGGGATTATTTGCAGGGGCTTTTGAAAGAAAAGATCGGATTTTCCACCGCGCCGCGGCTGTTGGCCTTCCTTTCGGCAACGGCCTCCTGGATTTTGGAAGTGATCTTCGGCGTTTTCTTCTCCATCTATCTCCTGTTTTCCAAAGAGAAACGCCACGCGCAGATAATGAAGCTGCGCCGCGCGCTGTTCAACGACCAGGTCAATTTCCACATCACCCGCATTTTTACTGTTGCCGACCGCTCGTTCGGCGGTTTTCTGCGCGGAAAAATTCTGGATTCGCTGATCGTTGGCGTTCTCACCTTCCTTGCCTGCCGCCTCATCGGCATTCAGGACGCGCTCCTGGTTGCCGCCATTGTGGGCATTACCGACTTTATTCCGGTAGTCGGCCCCTTTATCGGCGTGATCCCTACGGCGTTGATCATCCTGCTGGACGACCCAATCAAAGTCATCTTCTTCTTAATCAGCATTATCGTGATCCAGCAGTTGGACGGCAACCTGATTGCCCCCAAGATTTTGGGCGAGAACACCGGCGTCAGTTCGCTTTGCGTAATGATTTCCATTATTCTGATGGGCGGCCTGTTCGGCTTTGCCGGAATGCTGATCGGCGTTCCGCTCTTTGCAACCGTACTGGAAGTGCTGGACTACTGGCTGGATTCGCGCTTGAAAGCGCGCAATTTGCCCAACAATACCGAAAGCTATTATTCTCCCGCATCCGTTGCGCAACGCTCGGAAACGGCCTTTGAACGCCGCCGCAGAAAAGCGCGCGAAAAACGGGAAGCAAAAATGCAGGGCGAGGAAACCGGCTCGGGCGACCTGAACCTGGGCGAACGCGTCCGCCTGAAAACCTATCAGACTGTGCGGAAGTACCATTTCTTCTCGGAGATTACCGACGAGGAACTGCAAGGCTTTTTGGAAGAGGAAAGCCGGGCGCTCCACGAACCGGCCGCACCCATAGCGGAAGCGGTCTCCGAGGCCGCCGAGCCCGCCCATGCGCCGGAGCAGCCCTCGCTGGATTCCTTTTTGACCCACGAGCCCGCCGC
>CAMPBZ010000173.1 GCA_946641795.1 uncultured Clostridia bacterium | reverse complement strand
CGGATATTTCTTTTGCGTATCGTAATTCTTCGGGAAAAAGATGCGGTAGTTGATTTTTGTTCCTTTGGAAGAGGTAAACGTCCGGGCTTCAAAAAGTTCTGTCATGTTAATGGGTTCCTCCGATTTTGGTTGGCTTTCGGCCTCTGCCGAGGCAATAATGGAAAATGCGGTTATCAAAACAACAAAAGATAAAAGTAGTGCTGCTAATCTTCGCATCGTCACACCTCCTTTTTGTTTCATTATAATATCCACGCACGCAAAAGTCAATAATAAATTGTACTTGCGGCAAAAAGATTTCAGAAAAGTTCAACAATTTCGCCAAGCGAGAGGGAAAAGACCGAAATGCGGTCCGGCCGTTTGCCGAAAAGCTGTTCCACGGCGCGCGCATAATATTCCAGCTGGTTGCCGTGGCGCGCTTTCAGGTGCGCGCGCAAAAGCGCGGGGTCCTTCCGCTCCTCTTCGGTAATATGGTCGGTTTTGTAATCGTAGAGCTCGATCGTTCCGTCCTTGCCAATCAAAAGCAGGTCGATGGACCCTTGCACAAACAGCTCCCGGCCTTGCAAAGATGCGGCAAGTTCGCGGTTTTGCGTTAATTCTTCCAGCGGAACAAACAGGGAGAATTGCTGTTCCCGGTAAACGGCGGCGGCCGACCGGATCTTTTGCATCAACGCGCTTTCGGCAAACCGTTTGACGGCGTTCAGATTGACGATTTTTGCCGTTTCTTCGGGTAGGTATTTTTGCGCCACCAGGCGATCCAGCTCGGCTTTGATCCCGCCTTTTTCCAAATTTGCAAAATTGCAGGCGGCAAGAAAGGCGTGGGTCGCCGTTCCGACCTCGGCCGCCGTTGGTTGTGTGCCGGTGGTAAGCAGAACCTGGAAGGTGGGTTGTTCGGAGCGCATCAGCAAAATGCGTTCGGCAATGGATGCGTCCTCGTCTCCGCTTTTCAGAATATCCAGCAGGTTTGCATTCAGTTTGGAGGCGGCGGCCTTGGTGGGAATGCCTTGCAGCGCCGCCAGCGGGTAAACAAAGCCGGCCGCTTTTTCCAGCACGTTGCGGTAGTGTTGCGCCACCGGGTTTTCCGGCGCCGCCGAGGTTACAGGCGCGGTTTGCGTGGTTTCTTGTTCCGGCGCATCGGCTTCGGGCGCAACGGCGGCGCAATATTGCAAGTCGATCCGCTTGCGCACATCCGGCGCTTTTTCCAGCACGCCGCAAATCCAGTCAATGTAGCTCTTGGCGGAAAGGATGGAGGCGCGGTCGTCCCGCCGGATCAGAGAGGCTTCCAGCAAGAAATTATCTATTTTACGGCTGGGTGTGGCGGTCAAATAGAGCTTTTCCCGCGCACGCGTCATTGCAACGTAGAGCAGGCGGATCTCCTCTTCGATTTCGGCTTCTTTCATTGAAAAATCGGCGATCGTTTTTAGGAAAGAGGCTTTGGATAATCCGGTTTCTTTCCGGTACAAATTGGAGGCAAAGCCAACGCCTTTGCAATATGCCAGGCGCGGCCTGTGGGCGTCTGATTGAATGGCTTTTCCACAGCCGACAACGAAAACCACGGGGTATTCAAGACCCTTGGAGGCGTGGATGGTCATTGCGTTTACGGCGCTTTCCGCTTTGCGGAAGCCTCCGCTTTTCAGCTGATCCGCTTCTTTCAGGCGCGTCAAATAGCTCAAAAAACCGTACAAACCGGCCCAGGCCGATTGCTGATAGACGCGCGCCTGCTCGTAAATCGTTAAAAATTCGGGCGTAAAGGTGTAGGGCAGGAGCTTGGGATCCTGGAAGAGGATGCGCAAGAAGCGATCCGCCGATTGAACGGTGGAAAGATTGCGGTAAAAATCCAGCCAGCGGATCATCTCCGCGGCTTTTTGGGCAAACGCCCCTTCGGCTTTTGCGGCAAGGATCAGCGCGTCGTAAAGCGATTGATCCGTTGAAAAATCGGTGCGGAGCGTTTTGATCTCGTCCAGGGTAAAACCCGCCCAACCGGACAACAAAAATTCGGAGAGGGGCAGATCGCGGTAGGGGTTGTCGATCACGCGGAGCAGGTTGAGCAGATCCATAAAAAGCGGGGATTGGGAAATGGAGTTCCCGCTGACGTTTGCAATGGAAATGCCGCGCGCTTCCAGCGCTTTCTGAAACGCGGAAAGCGGCTCTTTGTTCCGGCAAAGCACCGCAATATCGGAAGGCGCAATTCGGGAGCCGTCGTCCTTCTTACCGCTCTTCAAAAGGCGCTCGATCTCGTCGGCAACCCAAAGCACCTCGGCGCTTTCGGCCTTTTCGGGCGCATCCTCGTTTTCCGGATCCTTTCCGGCTTTTTCAAAAATGCGCACGCAAACGGGCGCAGGCTCCGGCGCGTTTTCAAGCGGGGGTTTGGAATGCTTCAAATCGTCTTCCGGCAAATAATGAATGCTTTGCGGTGAAGCCGAAAACAGGAAGGAACAAATCGCGTTTGTAAAATCAATTACCGGTTGGTTGCAGCGGAAGTTATCGGACATAAACACGCAAAGCGAAGCGGCGCCGTCGGCTTCGGGCGTTCCGGCCAGGGGCAGGGCGCTCCGGTAACCGGCAAACACCGAGGGATCGCTTCCGCGGAAGCCGTAAATGCTCTGCTTGATGTCGCCCACCATAAAGCGGTTGTTGCCGCCGA
>CAMPBZ010000172.1 GCA_946641795.1 uncultured Clostridia bacterium | reverse complement strand
GCGGACCGTTCGGAAAAGGAGAAAAACACAATGGCAAGCAACAAGTCTCAGGCCAAAGGGACGCAGAAAAGCACCAAGCCCCAGGCCAAAGATGCACTGCAGAGATTCAAGATGGAAGCCGCCAACGAAGTCGGCGTGAACCTCAAACAGGGCTACAACGGTGACATCACCGCGAAGGATGCCGGTTCCGTTGGTGGACAGATGGTCAAAAAGATGATCGAGTCCTACGAGAACAACCTCTCGAAATAAGGTTTTCCTTCATTCGTTGCCCGGCTTTTGAATGTTGATTTCCGAAGATCAGGCAAAACCACGTCCTTTCCCCGCCACAAAGCGGAGAGGTGGCGTGGGTGTCCCGCCCGTTTTGGGCGGGACATTTCTTTTTTTGGCACTTTACAGCCCTCTCTTTGCAAAAAACGCGCTTTTTGTTGATTTTTGCGGTTGCATTTTTACCAAAAAAGTGCTATACTATGCCCAAGAGACTTTTGCGGAAGCGCCCAAGGAGGCAATAAAATGAAAGAAAAGCTGAAACAATACGCAAAACGGTACTTTATTGACGCAATGGGAGCAATGGCACTTGGCCTGTTTGCCTCGTTGCTGATCGGCACCATTTTCAAGGCACTGGGAATGATCCCCATTCCGAAAGTGAGCGACTTTTTAACCGAGATCGGCTCCTACGGCGCAAAAATTGCCGGCCCTGCTATGGCGGTTGCCATTGCCTACGCCCTGAAAGCGCATCCGCTGGTCATTTTTTCCAGCGTTCTGGTGGGCTATATGGCCAACGAAAAAGGCGGCGCGGGCGGCCCGCTCGCCGTTCTGATCATTGCCATTGCGGCAAGCGAGATTGGAATGCTGGTCTCCAAAAAAACGAAGGTCGATATTTTGGTAACGCCTTTTGTAACCATTCTGGTCGGCGGGCTTTTGAGCGTTCTGATCGCACCTCCCATTGGAGTTGCGGCAGGCTGGGTCGGTTCCTTTATCGGCTGGGCAACGCTTCAACAGCCGTTTTTGATGGGGCTGATCGTTTCGGTGGTGGTCGGCATTGCGCTCACCCTTCCCATCAGCTCGGCGGCCATTTGCGCGGCCATTGGGCTTTCGGGTATGGCCATGGTAAACGGCGTTGCGGCGCTTGCACCCAATAACCCCGAAGGGCTTGCCCTTGCCGGCGGCGCGGCCATTGCCGGCTGCTGCGCGCAAATGGTGGGATTTGCCGTAATGAGCTTTAAGGAGAACAAATGGGGCGGGCTGGTCTCTCAAGGGATCGGCACCAGTATGCTGCAAATGCCCAACATTGTGCGCAACCCGCGCATCTGGATCCCTTCCATTGTTGCCTCGGCAATCACAGGCCCGCTTTCCACCTGCGTTTTCGGGCTGAAAATGTACGGTGCCGCCATCAATTCCGGTATGGGAACCTGCGGCTTCCTCGGCCCGATCGGACTGATCCTCGGCTGGTTTGGCGGCGTCTATCCCGAGCAGGTGACCGCTATGGATTGGATTGGGCTGTTCCTGATTTGCTTTATCCTGCCCGCAGTCATCTCGCTTGCTTTGAGCGAACTGCTCTACAAAGTCAAATGGATCAAACCGGGAGATTTAAAACTGGAAGATTGAGCAAACAAAAAATAAAAGAAGCGGCAAGTTTTTGCTTGCCGCTTTTACTATTTTGTTGATTTACAGTACACCCATAATCCGCCGGACCTTGTTGAGCGTTTCCTTGGGGATATCGGCAAATTTAATCAAATAATTGAATGCCTTTGCCTGCAAGGTGCTCCCCGATTGCGAATTGATGTAAAAGCCAACCTTGCTTTTCAGTCTGGACGAAGTGCGAAGCTCGCTGTCCTTTTCAACGCCGATGTTTCCAAAGTTGGAAAAGCAATAATCGCGGTAAATATCCTCCTCGGAAACGCCGAGCACCGCGTTGATCAGATATGCCAGCGCGCCCGTGCGATCGGTTCCGATCACGCAGTGGAAGAAGATGGGATAATTGCTTTCGTCCGCAAGGATCTCAAAAATTTGAGCAAGATACGGTTTCAGGTCGTTCAGCGTTGCGCTGTCCGAAATTGCGCATCTTACGTAATGCGATCCCGTAAAGAGCGGTTGAGCGCCGCCGTACAGGTCGATCTCGGTTTTAATGCCGAGTTCGTTCAGCATTGTGTCTTTGCCCGCGGCGGTAATCTTGTCAACTCTTCCCGTCCGGTAAAGCATTCCCTGCTTGACTATTTTTCCGTTCGTCGTTTTCACGCCGCCGAGGTCGCGGCAGTTCGTCATACCGCCAACCCGGATGTTCCGCGGCCCCTGGCTTGTGGTGGTAAAGGAAGCGATCGGGCTTTCGTAGGCCACGCCGTCTTCCTCAAAGGAAACCTGCCAATAGTAGGTGGTGCCGATGAACAGATTGCAAATCGCATAGCTTTTGCCGGTTGCAAGATATTGTTTTGCGCCGCTCATATCGGGCGACGTGCTGACCGAAACCTGGTAGATCACATCCGGAGAAGCAGCCCCGTCATTGATCTCCCACGAAAGCTCGATTTCTTTCGGGAAGCTTGCCTCAACGCTGGGAATTGCAACGTATTCGCTAACATTGTCATAGTCCTCGTCGATCAGATACGCCGCCTGTTGCTCGGTATGTATTTCCACGTTTTCGCCGAGTACGGCGGGTTGGA
>CAMPBZ010000171.1 GCA_946641795.1 uncultured Clostridia bacterium | reverse complement strand
GCTCATGCAGCCATCTGACAAGCATCAGCAGTTCGTCCGTCAGGACAGGCTCGCCGGCAACCCCGGCTTCGTCCCAGAGTGCGCCGATCTCGTCCACATTGCCGGTTGGCGGAAATGCGCCCAAAATCGTGGTCGTTTTTTGCGTTCCCGGATCGTCCAGCGGCGTTTCGTAGCCGACCCACGGGGAAAGCGCCTCGGCCAGCGCGCGAAGCTCGCCCTGCCGCGTTTCGTTTTCTTTTTGACTGTTTTTGAGTTCCAGAGCCCTACCGGCAAGTTCCAATGCCGCGGCGGCTCGTCCGCTCTCGATAAATTGCGTGCGGTTGACCCGTAGAACACGGCGCGTAATGCCTTTTTTTCTTGTGTACTTTGCAAGAACGGGCAATACCTGCCGGATCAGGGCCAGGTTTTTGTTGATTTGCGCAAGCTCGGCTTCCACCTTTAAGTAGGGCAAAACCTCAGCTCCTCGTTCGGGGTCCGCCGAACGGACCTGAACGCACCGCAAATTCATCAACCGGCGAACAATGCGATCGGCGTCCTCCCGGAAGGCAAAAACGGTCAGCCGTTTCATTTTGCTTACCGACATTTTGCTTCCAATCCTCCGATCACGATTTGCACCGCTTCCCCGATTTTGGCGCTTGCGGCCTCGGCAACGGCGTCGGCTTCGGCCTGCGAGGCTTTCAGAGCCTCGGCCGTCAGCGCTTCGGCTTGCAGCTTTGCCGCATCCAGCGCCTTTTTCAGCGCGGCGGCCGCTTCGGTCTCAGCGGTCTCACACCGCTTTTGACCGTCGGCCTCCGCCGCGGCGCGCATTTGCGCCGCCTTGGCCTCGGCCCCGGCAACGATACGGTCGGCCTCGGCTTCCGACGCGCGGATTTGATCCATAATTTCTTTTGACATTCGTTTACCCGTGCCTTTCTATGAAACCGGCAAGAGGGCGCCGATTTCAAAGGTTTTGAGATTATCAAAAATATAACAAAGTTATTATATCATATAATAAGGGCTTTTGCAAGTCTTTTTTGTCATTTTTTCATTTTTTCAAGATACGATTTTGGCTTTTTTCTCTAAAAACGGCTCTTTCGCAGTCGGATTGCGGAAAAATATCATTTCCCCGTTCGTGGGATAGCACCCGTCAGCCCGAAACCCCTTTGGCAAGCTCATCTTTTTGCCGCCGAACAACCGCTTGACGAGCCTGGATGGGAGAAGCGTTCCCTCCCGCTTGCTCCAAACCTGGGCTGCGCGGCGCACTTCGCGCTCGTTTCCGTGGGAAAGCACCGCTTGGCAAACAACGGCAACGTACTCCAAATCCTCAAAAACCGTCTTCCCGCGCAGGCAAAAACGGTATGGCAAAAAGCGCGCTTTCGCCCAGACGTCGGGCAGGAGCGCGTACTCGTTTTTGACCTTTTTTGCCAACACTTCCTCACTCCACCGCACCGCCGCCCCGGCTGTTTTTTGGTAGAACAAGGCAATATTCGGGTGCCCTTCCGGCACCTCGATTTCCACCTCGCACCGCGCCAGAACGCGGTAATCTTCCCGAACGACAAAATCGGCGCGACAAATTTCGCTTGGCATAGCAGTTTCCCCCTTGCAAAACCCCTTTTTTACCGTTCTATTCTGACGCACGGGGTTTTATGAAAAATGAAAGAAACTATTTTTATCTTGCAAAAAAGCCGCCTTGCGGCGGCTTTTTATTAAAACAAATTCAAATGCGCAACGCGGGCTTTCAGCACCTCGAAGGTCTGATCGCTGATGACGTGTTCCATCTTGCAGGCGTCGTCGGTTGCGGTTTCACGATCCACTCCGAGATAGCACAGCACCTCGGTGAGAACGCGGTGGCGCTCGTAAATCTTTTTTGCAATCTCCAAGCCAACGTCTGTCAATTTGAGGTAGCCTTTTTCATCCACGTTCAGGTAGCCGCCGTCCTCCAAAAGATGGATGGCGCGGCTGACGCTGGGTTTGCTGAACCCCATATAATCGCAAACGTCGATGGAGCGAACGGTTCCCTTTTTCTCGGATAACACCAGGATGGTTTCCAGATACATTTCGCCGGATTCCTGTAAGTGCATAACTTCCAACTCCTTTACTGGCTCCGGTGGCCGGAGCGTTTGATTTGCGGCGGCTTATTTTTCTACCAGTTTCATTTCCGCCGAATTGGCGGCGTCGCGATTGACCTCCTCCGGCTCGCGGAAGGTAGGCACCACCTGCTTGATGGCCGCTTTGATCTCGGCGGCGTTGACCTTGCCCTCGGTCTCCTTGACCACGCGGGCAAGCAGGTTGAGTTTTGCCTGCAATTCCTCGCGGGAAAGCGGCTGATCGCGTTCGATAAAGATCAGATTGTTATCGGTCTTGTCCAAATTTTCGGTTTTCATCAACAGCTCTTCATAAAGCTTTTCGCCGGGGCGCAGACCGATCTCTTTGATCTCAATATCCTGGCCGGGGACAAGTCCCGAAAGCCGGATCATATTTACGGCAAGATCGTAGATGAGCACCGGTTTGCCCATATCCAGCACGAACAGCTCGCCGCTCTTTGCCATAGCGCCAGCCTGCATTACCAGCTGGCTGGCCTCGGGAATGGTCATAAAATAGCGGATGATGCGCCGGTCGGTAATGGTGACCGGCCCGCCCTGCTCGATTTGCCGACGGAACAGCGGAATGACCGAGCCGTTG
>CAMPBZ010000170.1 GCA_946641795.1 uncultured Clostridia bacterium | reverse complement strand
AATGCCCAAAAAGATGGCAATCAGGTCGGGCAGGCTCGTCGCGTCGGAGAGCAGTTCGCGCATAGAGGTTGGCTCTTTCTTTTTTTTGGACTCCATCCGGTGCAAAATGCCTACAATTTTAATATCTACCGGAATAATCGGCTTTGCGATCATCGGGGCGAACACGGCCTTTTCCAGCTTGGGGCGGCTCTCGTTTGCGGCAATGATGCGGCGAACGGCCAACAGGAGCGAGGTGACCTGCTGGTCGGCAACGTAGGTGGTGTCGATCGAGATCTCGTCGGTATCCTTTACCATACGGCCGCTGTAAACCTTGAAGAGCTCGGCCATTTTTTTGGCGGCTTCCTTGGCCTGCTGGTAGCGGCGCAGGGCGTCGGCAAGGTCGGCGCGCGGGTCGGCTTCGCCTTCCTCCACGCGCGGCAGGAGCATCCGGCTCTTAATGAGCATCAGCTCGCTGGCCATCACGATAAATTCGCCGGCAACGTCCATATCCATACTTTGCGCCTCGCGCAGGTATTCCAGATACTGGTCGCAAATAATGGAAATGGGAATATCCTCAATTTTCATTTTGTTTTTCTGGATCAGGGTCAAAAGCAGGTCGAGCGGCCCTTCAAACTGATCCAGACGGTAGGTGATAGCTTCCATGAAAACTCCTTAAAGAGGAAAAATCAATTCAGGCCAACGCGTTGAAAACACCGTTGGCAATGGGGGTGGAGATCAAACCGGTCAGTTTGTCGGCCACCCAGGAAAAGGGAGAAACCGGCAAGAGATAGGAGCAAAGGATCAGCACCGCCAGCAGTCCGTAAAGAATGTAACGCTCGTATTTCATTACGGCAAAGTAGGCGCGCTGGGGCAGAAAGGTAAACAGAATGCGCGAGCCGTCGTAGGGTGGCAGAGGGATCATATTGAACACCGAGTAAATAAAGTTCAGCATTGCGGCCAGCGCAAAGAAGGTGGCGCTCCAGGAGAGTAAGTCAAGCCGGAAGCCGGTCAGCCCGGTCATTGCCGCGTGGGCGTAAACGCCCCAAAGTACCCCGTAAATCGCCGCGTTGATCGCTCCGAGCAAAAAGTTGGTCAGGGGGCCGGCAAGCGCAACGAGCGCAAAGCCCCACTTTGGATTTTTGAAATAGCGCGAATTGATCGGCACCGGCTTTGCCCAGCCGAACCCGAAGACCAGCAGAACAAGAAACCCGATGGGGTCAATATGTTTGGCCGGGTTCAGCGTTAGCCGCCCCAGGTTCCGCGCGGTGGGGTCGCCCAGTTTGAGCGCCACAAAACCGTGCATCAATTCGTGAATGGAGAGTGAAAACAGAATGATCGGCAACAAGAGAACAAACTGGATCAGAATGCTTTTGAAATCCCGACTTCCGATCAGGGCAAATAACATAAGATTTCTCCTTTGTCAAAAAGTAAAAAGCGGTCAGAACTGTACGCCGGCAAAATAGCCGATCTGCCGTTTGAGCTCCTCTTTGCCTTCGCCGGACTGCGCCGAGAGAAAGAGGATTGGCGCCTCGCCCGGAATGAGCGGGTGGCTTTTCAGGAGCGCTTCGGCAGCGTTTCGCTCGGTTTTGTTGAGCTTATCGCATTTGGTGGCAACCACCAAAAAGGGAATGCCGGTGCGGGCAAGAAAATCCAGCATCATCTCGTCGTCTTTTGTGGGGCCGATGCGGCTATCGACCAGTTGGATCACCAGTTTCAGGCGGTCAATGTTGCGGTTGGCGGTAAAATAGCCGTCGGTCAGTCCCGACCACCGCCGTTGATCCTCTTTTGTCCGCTTGGCAAAGCCGTAGCCGGGAAGGTCAACGAAAAAGAGCTTGCCGTCCAGATCGTAAAAGTTGACGGTAATGGTCTTGCCGGGCGCGGAACTGACGCGCGCCAGGGATTTGCGGCCGAGCAGAAGATTGATCAGCGAACTTTTGCCCACGTTCGACCGCCCCGAAAAAGCAACCTGCGGGATCGGGTCGGCAGGGAATTGTTGGGGCGTTCCGGCGCTGACGCGCAGGAAGGCTTTGTTCAGGTTGATTGCCATCGGTCCGCTCCTTTCAAAAAATCAAATGTGGATCTGCGCGCCGTTTCCGGGTTGCTTGGGAATATAGAGGGGCGCGGTCTGCTTTTCGGAGCCTTCTACCTGCGCGGCCGGCTTTTCAGCGGGCAGGAGCGCGTTTTCCAGCACTTCCGCCGCGGTGCGGCAGAAAATGAATTGCAGATTGTCGCGCGCCAGCGCGTCAATTTCTTCCAGGTCGCGCCGGTTTTCCTCGGGCACGAGTACGGTTTTGGCGCCGGCGGTATAGGCGGCCATGGTTTTCTCTTTCAAGCCGCCGATGGGAAGCACTTTTCCGCGCAGGCTGATCTCGCCGGTCATCGCAACGCTGTGGCGCACGGCGCGGCCGGTCAGCGCGCTGACCAGTGCGGTCACCATCGTAACGCCGGCCGAGGGGCCGTCTTTGGGTACGGCGCCTTCGGGAAAGTGAATGTGAATATCCTTCGTTTTGTAAAAATCGGCGGGAATGCCGTAGGAGGCGGCAATGGAGCGCACGTAGCTGACGGCAATGTGCGCCGACTCTTTCATTACGTCGCCCAGCGAGCCGGTGGTTTCAATTTTGCCTGTGCCTTCCAGCACGGCAACCTCCACGCGGAGCAGCGTTCCGCCCAGCTCGGTGTAGGCAAGACCGTTCACAACGCCAACCTCGTCAAGCTCGTCCACCGCGTCGGGC
>CAMPBZ010000169.1 GCA_946641795.1 uncultured Clostridia bacterium | reverse complement strand
TTATTATAGAACAGATTGCCCAATTTGTCAAGCACTTTTTTGTAGAAAATGACAAAAAAGTTCCGCGTGACAAATTCGCCGCGCGGAAAAAGGGTTCAATTCCGCAAAAAAATGCGGAACGAAAGGATGAGAAGATACAAAAGCCAGACCGAGTGGAGCACCAAAATCCACCCGGCAAGGCGACTGACGCGAAAGAAGGAAACGGTGGTGAAAATTGCAAGGGCGAGCGCAAGCGCCGATTGCAACAATGCAACAACGACCAGCCCGCCGCCAAACACAAGCGGGTACCAGCAAAGCTCCACCGCCGCCGTTAGCACAAAGAGCATTCCGCCCTTGTATTTTTCGGCCAGGCAACAAACCGGCCGGAACCCCAGCACAAAGCCCGCCGCGCAACCGGCGGTAAAAAAGGCGACGGCTTGCAGCAAGGTAAACAGCCAAACCGGCGGAATGACATCCGAAACGCCGAGTTCCAGCATCATCCGGTAGGGCGCGCCGCACAGAAAGCGCACGAACAGATAGCACAAAAGCGTCAATACGCCGACGACCAGCGTGAGGATCAAGCTGGTTTGCGCGGTTTCCTGCGAGAGCCAGGCCCGCGCGGTCATTTTCAAAGATCGTTTTCCAAACATATTCCCTCCGCAAATTGTTTGCAAATCAAACGAACGATTTGCAAACAATTTATGCCCGCGGTGCGGGAATTATTCGCCGCCTTCTTCCGGCTCATCCCCCGCCTCTTCCCCGCCGGGAGGTGCGGCGGGTTGGAAATAGTCGTTTTGAAAGAACCGCTCGAAGTCCCACGGCGTCGGATAGTCCGGCTCGTGCCCTTCGCAAGAGCGGTTATAGGGCGTTTGGGTGTTGCTCCTGCCGCAAAAATCCGAAAGCGACGCCTCAAAATACGCCTGCGTAGAATTGGGGTTTTTCGGTATGATTTTGGGATCGCCCCGCCAGACGTACTGCGCGTCGGAAACGGTGACCTGCACCGGGAAATGCCGCGTAACGCGAATGAGCGCCACCCGCTTTGCGTTTTCCACCGGGCAATCCGCGCCGCAAACGCCGCCCGCGGGATTGACGGTGACCGGGATATGGCAACTGCAAACCTCGTCCGGCTCGGTCCCGCGGACGAACCACCCCGTCTCGTTGCGGCTTCCGCGCGGGTCCAGGGCGCAAAATTGGCTTGGCAGACAGCCGGAATCCTTGCAATAGGTGCATTTGACCAGATTGGCGGGAACCGAAAAGGTCGTCTTCCCCTCCCGCATGGTCACCAGCCGGTGCATGACCGTATTCCAGACCGGGAGACAGGGGTTGCTCCCGGTCACCGGCTCGGGGTATTCAAACCCACACCAAACGCCACAAACCAGCTCCGGCGTGTAGCCGATGAACCAGCGGTCGTTGTTTTCGGAGGTGGTGCCGGTCTTCCCCGCGCACTCGCAGATTTTGCCGAGCGTAACCGCTGTGGAAGTGCCGTGCTGAATGACCCCTTGCAACAGTTTGGTCATAATGGCGGCGTTCTCGGCGCTCATTGCCTGCTCGGCGCGATCCGGGCAGGAAAGCAACAACTCCCCGTTTGCGTCAACCACGCGGTAGTAGGAGCGGTACGGGTGATAAACGCCGCCATCGGCAAAGGCGGTGTAGGCCGCGGTGATCTCGCGCAGGGTAACGCCGTAATGCAACTGCCCCAGCGCAAGCGCCGCCGGGTTGGTATCGCTGATCTCGTCCCCTTCCAAAAGCGATTGCAACCGGAAACGATCCTTGGCAAAGCGAAAGGCGTTTTCGGCGCCCACGTCCTGCAAAACGCGGACGGCGACGGTGTTGACCGAATGGGCAACCGCGTACGGAATGGTGGTCAGCCCCCGATAAACGCCGCTGGCGTTGCGCGGCCAGGCGCGCCCGGAACCGTTCTTGAACTCGACCGGCGTATCGTCGTAAACGCTTGCCCAGGTAACGGTACCCAATTCCAGCGCCGGGGCATAAACGGTGAGCGGTTTGATGGCCGAGCCGGGGGCGCGCTTGGTTTGCGTTGCAAAATTTTGTACGCGATTGGCCGTTTTTTCGCCCACTGCGCCGGCAACGCCCAAAATATCGCCCGTTGCGGCGTCGATGACGATGATGGCCGACTGCGCCGCCTCGCCGCCTGCGTTTTTCGGCATCCGGACGGCGCCGCGGTAGTAATTCTCCACCGTTTGCTGGATCTCCGCGTCCATCGCAACGTCAATGCGCAGGCCGCCCGAAAGCACCTTTTGCGAGGCCGCCGCGCGGCTGATGCCGTATGCCGCCGCCAGATCGGTAACCACGTCGTCCACCACCATATCCAAATACCAGGAGCGCACCGGCTCGGCGTATTCTTTTTTTGCCGTCTCTGCAATTCCGAGCGGCTCCGAGACGGCGGCGCGGTATTCCTCCTCGCTCAAACAACCCTGCTTTTGCATTTCCGAAAGGATCAAATTCCGGCGCGCAAGCGTATGATCGGGATATTTGACGGGATGATAATAGGAGGGGTTGTTGGTAATGGCCGCGAGCGTTGCGCATTCGGCAGGTGAAAGCTCGGCCGCCGGTTTGCCGAAAAAGTGCTCGGCGCCAGAAACAATGCCCCGGCAACCGTCGGAAAGCGGCAACAGGTTGAGATAGCGTTCCAGAATTTCGGTTTTGTCAAGGTTGCGTTCCAGATCCCGCGCAAAAAAGACTTCCTGCATTTTCCTGCGAACGCTGATCTCGTTTTCGCCGGTCAGGTTTTTGACCAACTGCTGGGTGATGG
>CAMPBZ010000168.1 GCA_946641795.1 uncultured Clostridia bacterium | reverse complement strand
GCCGTTCACCCCCAAAAGGGCAAACAGCTCGCCCTCTTCCACCGAAAGGTTCAGGTCGTCCACCGCCGTCACCTTGGGGTATCTTTTGGTCAGGTGTTCGCATTGAATGGCGTTCATTCGTTGGGTTCCTCCTTTTGAAAGCGCGCTTGCAGACCCCGGTAAAAGTCGGTCAGAACGCGCGAAATGGTTTCTTCGTTCCAGTTAAAATAGGAAGTTGCAACCATCGTTGCAATCCCGTGGACAACCGTCCACATTTCCAGGTAGAAAAGCAGGGCGTCCTCGCGGGAAAGCCCCAGCGTTTTTTGCAAAATGGCAAGGAACGGCTCTATTTCGGCCGGATCGTCGGCGGGATCTTTGCTCCGGTCGCGCATAAATAACCAGCGAAAGAGCTGGGGCTCCTCCCGCGCAAAGGTAATGTAGGCAAGCCCCGCGGCGCGGTAGGGGCGGTCGGAGGACTGCATTGCTGCCTCCACCCGGCGGTTGTAAAGGGCAACCGCCTCGCAATAGGCGGCCTGCTCTAATTCACCGATCGAAGAGAATTGCGAAAAGACCGGCTGGGTGGAAGCGCCCAACTGTCGTGCAACGGCACGTGCGCCGAGCGCGCCGGGGCCTTCCTTGCGGACGGTGTCCAGCGCCGCCTGCAAAATCATTTCTTTTGTAATTTGTTGTTTTTTCGGCATTGTCTCCTCCAAAATAACAATTGTTATATAACGCTTGTTATTTTAACACGAAACGGCCGCTTTGTCAAGTCTTTTGAAAAAATTTTTGAATTGCTTGACAAAACGAAAAAAGCGTGATAGAATAAATATAACATTTTATGCGAAAGGAGAATAGGGCAATGAAATCGTATTTCTATTATGCGGTAAGCGGTCGATTTTCCTACTCCTATTCTCAAAAGGGGTTTTCTGTTTTCGCATAATTTTTCAAAGTGAAATTTGCGAGAAACGGTTGCAAACCCCGAACAAAACCGGGATTTTGCGGCAACCGATCCGAAAAAAGGCGTGCGCAACCCGGCAAAATTCGGGGGCGTGCGCCTTTTCGTATGCTGGATAAAGGAAGGGGAACAATATGAAATCCTTGGAGGAGCTCCGAAAAGAGATTGACCTTGCCGATGAGCAGATCGCCGCGGCGTTCTGCAAAAGAATGCAGGCGGTGCGCGAAATTGCCGATTATAAAAAAGAACGCGGCCTGCCGGTTTACGACGCCGCGCGGGAAGAAGAGATCCTGCGCCGCGCCGAAGAGCGTGTGGCCGACGAGGAACTGCGCGGCTACTATCGGCTGTTGCAAAATGATTTGATGGGGCTCTCCCGCGCTTATCAGCAAAAGGCGCTGGAAGGAATGAAAATCGCCTATTGCGGTACCGCGGGCGCATTTGCCGCGTTGGCTGTGGAAAAGCTTTTTCCAAACGCCGCGGCCGTTCCGTTCGGCGATTTTGCCGCCGCCTACCGCGCGGTGGAGGCCGGGGAATGCGACAGCGCCGTTTTGCCGGTGGAAAACAGTTTCGCGGGCGAGGTGGGCGTTGTGTGCGATCTGTTGTTTTCGGGTCAGCTCTATATCAACCGCGTTATGACGTTGGACGTTACGCAAAATCTGCTTGCCCCGAAAGGGAGCAATTTGCAAACCATCAAGCGGGTGGTCAGCCATCCGCAGGCGCTTGCCCAATGCGCCTCTTTCTTGAAAAAGCATGGATATGAGCAAACCGAGTTTTCCAATACCGCGTTGGCAGCAAAATACGTTGCCGAGCAAAACGATCCAACCCTGGCGGCCATCGGCACGCGTGAAGCCGGCGCGCTTTTCGGTCTGGAAACGGTTGCTGCCGGAATTCAGGACAGCAACCGGAATTCCACGCGTTTCGTTGTTCTTTCCCGCACCGAATGTACCCGGCCGCGGCAGGAAGATGACTGCTTCTTTATGGTGTTTACCGTAAAAAACCAGGCCGGCGCGCTGGCCAAGGCCATTCGCATCATCGGCGATCACGGTTTCAATATGCGCGGTCTGCACAGCCGTCCGATGCGTTCGTTGGTGTGGCAGTACTATTTCTATCTGGAATGCGAGGGAAACGTGCGTTCTCCCGAAGGGCTGAAAATGCTGGAAGAACTGCAAAGCGTTTGCGATAAATTAAAAGTGGTAGGCAGCTATTCCTGCCGGGAAGGAGAAACGGTATGATCTTACCCGTCCGCCTGGGTGAGCGGTCTTACGATGTCGTTATTGAACGCGGTGTGCTGGATCGCGCCGGGGAGCTGTTGGATTTGAACCGCAAAGTGCTGATTGTAACTGACAGCGGCGTTCCTGCAACCTATGCCGAAACCGTTGCCAAAGCCTGCCGCACCGCAAAAATCGTTACCGTGGAGCAGGGAGAGGGAAGCAAGAGCTTTGCCTGCCTGCAAACCATTTTGGGCGCAATGCTGGAATTTGAAATGACGCGCGCCGACTGTGTTGTGGCGGTTGGCGGCGGCGTTTGCGGCGATCTTGCCGGTTTTGCCTCGTCGATTTATATGCGCGGCGTGGATTTTTACAACCTTCCCACCACCCTGCTTTCGCAGGTGGACGCCTCCATCGGCGGCAAGACCGCCATCAATTTTGAAGGGCTCAAAAACCCGGTCGGCAGTTTCCATCAGCCAAAGAAGGTGCTGATCGACCCGAACGTGCTTTCCACGCTGGACGCGCGTCAGTTCCGCGCCGGGCTTGCCGAGGTGATCAAAATGGCGGCAACATCCGATGCCGACTTGTTTGAAACGATCGAGCGCGAACCGGCGGAAGGCCGGATCGACGAATGGATCTTCCGCGCCCTGGCAAT
>CAMPBZ010000167.1 GCA_946641795.1 uncultured Clostridia bacterium | reverse complement strand
TAACAAAAAATCAGGGGCTTTTCAGCCCTTGATTTTAAGAAATAAAGTTAGCATATGCTAACTA
Source organism: uncultured Clostridia bacterium (assembly GCA_946641795.1). Taxonomy (GTDB): domain Bacteria; phylum Bacillota; class Clostridia; order Oscillospirales; family CAG-272; genus UMGS1865. Next base: position 2,733 of record CAMPBZ010000167.1, on the reverse strand, counting down.
AAAACAATATATAGGAGGAAAAATGAAAACCAAAAAACGGGGATTGTTATCCTGGGTACTGGAATTTGCCGGAAGAAAAAGGGGCTATTTCGGCGGTCGCGCTCGTCCCCCCACCCCCTAAAAGAACTTTGGGAAAAATCTTCCTTTTGCTCTTTTCTTGACAATTCAGCCTATTTATGGTAAAATGTAGAAAATTTCGGAAAGCGAGAACCCGATTTTATGAAAGAGTATTTCGGTGGCTGGTATTTCAAAAGCCAGAGCAAAACGCAAACGCTGGCGGTCATTGTTGCCGGGCATATCCACAACGGCAAGCCCTCCGCCTCTGTTCAAATCATCAACGACGAGGGCGCCTGGAACCTTCCGTTTCCTGCCTCCGACTACCGCGTAGAGCCCGACGGCTTTACCACATCGGTTGGCGAGAACAAATTCGGTGCCAGCGGGTTAAAGCTCTCCATCCGCACGCCCGAATGCACCGCCGAAGGGGAATTGACCTTTGGGGAACTCACCCCGCCGCGCTACGACATTATGGGCCCCTTCCGCTTTGTGCCGTTTATGGAGTGCCGCCATGCCGTCAAAAGCCTTTGGCACACCGTTACCGGCTCGGTCACGGTGAACGGCGTGGAATACAACTTTGACGGCGACAACGGCTACATTGAGGGCGACCGCGGCCGCTCTTTTCCCAGCGAGTATCTTTGGACGCATTGCAATTTCGGCGCGGATGGTCACAGCGCGCTGATGCTCTCGGTTGCCGACATTCCGTTCGGCCTCTTCCATTTTACCGGCTTGCTCTGCACCGTCTGGCACGGCGGAAAGGAATACCGGTTGGCCACCTATCTGGGCGCGCGGGCGACCTACATTGGCAACAACGCGGCGGTGGTTCGGCAGGGCGACGAGGAACTGGTGGTCAAATTGATCGAAAAGAAGGCGCATCCGCTCTACGCCCCCGCAAACGGAGCCATGACGCGCACCATTCGGGAAAGCGCCTCCTGCCGTGCGTTCTACCGCTTCCGCAAGGGCGGCAAAACGCTGTTCTCCTTCATTTCCGACCGCGCCTCGTTTGAATACGAATATCAAAAATAATAAGAAAACGAGCAAAACGATCGGGGGATTTTCTCCGGTCGTTTTTTCTTTCGGAATAAAGACAAGCGCGGCCGCCATATAATAGGGGTACCATAACGCGATTTCGCGAAAGGAGCTCTGTTTTATGAAGCAAGAAACCAAATCGGCGATCAAAACCTACGCCGTAGCCGTTGCAATCCCTTTGGCGGTCGGCTTGTTATCCGCTCTGTTGACGATGAAGAATATGGATCTTTATTCGCGCGTCAAAACGCCGCCGCTCTCGCCGCCTTCCATTCTGTTTCCCATCGTTTGGACATTGCTCTATATTCTCATGGGCGTCAGCTCGGGGCTGATCTGGCGCAATCGGGAAATCAATCCCAAAAGCGCCGATACCGGTATTTCCTTTTACGCGGTCAGTCTGCTTTTCAATTTCGTTTGGAGCATTCTGTTTTTCAACTTTGAGCTTTACCTGTTCTCGTTTTTCTGGCTCCTCATTCTTTTCGGGTTGATTATCGGCACCGTTCTTTCTTATTGGAGGGTGAACCGTGCGGCGGCGTACCTGCAAATTCCGTATGCCGTTTGGGTGGCGTTTGCCGGGTATCTCAACATTGGTATTTGGTTTTTGAACCGTTAACGAAGAAAAGACTTCCGGCTTTTTTCGGAAGTCTTTTTTCTTTACAATATTTTCTTTTTTCCTTGACAGTCTTTTGCGAAAATGGTATAATATAGGTGTTCGGAAAACCGATTTTTTACCGCAAAGGAGAAAACTATGCAATATTTGAAAAATCGTTGGGAACTCAAAGAGTCCGAGAACGAATACGAGGCAAACGTAGTCAACGTCTATCCCGAAATCGAGCGGCAGAAGATCCTCGGCTTTGGCGGCGCGTTCACCGAGGCGGCGGCATATATGTATTCGCTTATGCCGGCCGAACTCAAAGAGCAGTTTATGGAAGCCTGCTTCGGCGAGAGCGGCAACCGCTATTCGCTCGGCCGCGTGCACATGGGCTCCTGCGATTTCGCGCTGGCCCCTTACAGCGAGTCCTACCGCCCCGATTTGAGCGATTTCAACATCGAGCAGGATAAGAAATACATCATCCCCATGATCCGCGACGCGCTCAAAAAAGCGGGCCGGGAGTTCTTCCTGCTGGCAAGCCCGTGGAGCCCCCCGGCGTTTATGAAGGATACCGGCGAGCTCAACCATGCCGGCAAGCTCAAACCCGAGTTTTACGGCACCTATGCCGAGTATTTTGCAAAGTTCATTCTTGCCTACCGCGCCGAGGGCATTGAAATTTCGGCGGTCACGGTGCAGAACGAGGCGCGCGCCAAACAGAACTGGGAAAGCTGCCGCTGGACGGCAACCGAGGAAGCGGTGTTTGCCGCCAACTACCTGCGCCCCACGCTGGATCAGCACGGTTTGCAGAACGTGAAAATTATGATTTGGGATCACAACAAGGAGCGCGTGCTTGACCGCGCCGACGAGAGCTTTGCCGTTCCCGGCGCGCGCGACGCCATTTGGGGTATGGGCTACCACTGGTATTCGGGCGAGCATTTTGATAACCTTGCCCTCTTCCGCGAGAAGTACCCAGAAAAAGAGATCCTCGAAACCGAGTTTTGCAGCGAATCCTGCGGCAATTTTGACGACGATAAACGCACCCGCTACTACGCCAACGAGTA
>CAMPBZ010000166.1 GCA_946641795.1 uncultured Clostridia bacterium | reverse complement strand
GGGATGTAGCGCAGTTGGTAGCGCGCTTGGTTTGGGACCAAGATGTCGCAGGTTCAAATCCTGTCATTCCGACCAAAGATAGAGGAGCGGATTTTTCCGTTCCTCTATCTTTTGCCAGGCTTTATCGGTTTGAACCTCGCAAACGCAGTTTGCACTTGCGCGCATAGGGGGATAAACGCAAAAAATAAATTCCGGCGCGCAAATAGGTTCTAAATCCTGTCATTCCGACCAAAGATTGGCCGATGAGCTTTTGCTTGTCGGCCTATCTTTTTACCAAACAAATCGTTTCGGTTTTGGAGGCAAACCAAAACTTTTCCCGCGTTGCCCGCAAGGCGGAGCAGCTGGGGAGCGTAATCATTTTTAAGGGGAACAAACCCAAATACAAACTGATTGATTTGGAACAGGACACCGAAATTGAAATGACCGCCGATGAAAAAATTGACTTTGTTGCCGCACGGATTTTAGAAAAATATCGTAAGGCATTTGAAGAACTCGCTAAATCATAATCCACAATACATTTTTGCAAGAAAAATTTTGGAAAATTGCAAAAAAACGCTTGACAAATTCTGTGCAATGTGCTAAAATATCTCTATTCAAAAAGGCGACGACGGAAAGGGCGGCATTTGCAAGGCTCCCACAGAGAATTGGCGGTTGGTGCAAGCCATGGAGAGCAGTGGCGCAGGTAGTTCCCGAGCCGGAAGGAAGAAAGCAAAAACTTCGTTTTTTGCAAGTAGAACCTCCCCGTGATTGCTGCGTGAAAGCATAGGGATTTTCGTGATTCCGACGAGGGGCGGCTCCGGCCGCAATTTGAGTGGTACCGCGAGTGTTGAACGATGAATTTGCACCCGTCTCAAAGCTGCTTCGCTTTGGGATGGGTGCGTTTTTTTCGCACCGGAAAGGATTTTTGACCTATGACAGAACTCGACCAAAAAATTTTGGAAATGGCCCGCCGGATCCGCGAATTGCGCGAAATTGAGGGCAAAACGCCCGAAGAAATGGCGCAGGCGACCGACACCACCGTACAAGAATATTTGGACTGCGAAAACGGCAAGCAAGACCTGAACTTTGCCTTTATTTACCGTTGCGCCAATATTTTGGGCGTGAACGTGACCGATATTATTGAAGGTTACAGCCCCAAACTCCGCTCCTATACCGTAACCCGCAACGGCGACGGTCAGGAGGTTGCACGCGCACACGGGATGACTTATTTCAACCTGGCGTACAATTTTCAAAACCGGATTGCCGAGCCGCTTTACGTTACCATTAACTATAACGCCGAGGCCGAACAGCGCGAAATTGAGCTGACCACCCACGACGGGCAGGAATGTGACATTGTCATCAGCGGTTATCTGACCGTTCAGGTTGGCAAGCACAAGGAAACCCTGGGGCCGGGCGACAGCATTTATTTTGACAGTAAAACCCCCCACGGTATGGTGGCCGCAAAAGGCGAAGATTGCGTCTTTTACGCCATCGTCCTCAACCCCTCGGGCGAGCCGATCCCCGAGCTGGAAGCCCCCGGTACCGTTGCCGAGCAGGCTCCCGTCCGCCGCGACGACAAAGACCGCATTTGGCACAACTATATTGATGTAGAGGAAAGCGAAACCGGCGCGCCGCTCTCCATCAAGTTCAAAAATACCGAGCATTTCAACTTTGCCTTTGACCTGGTGGACACGCTGGCTCGCCGCGACCCCGACAAGCTTGCCATGCTGCACATCTCGCGCGACAAAGTGGAGCGCCGCTTCACCTTTAATGACCTCAAACGCGCCTCGGCGCAATGCGCGAACTATTTTAAGGCAATGGGCATCAAGCGCGGCGACCGCGTGATGCTGGTGCTCAAACGGCATTACCAGTTCTGGTTTGCTATGCTGGGGCTCAACAAGCTGGGCGCCATTGGCATTCCGGCGGTCAACCAGCTCCAAGCGCACGATTTTGAATACCGTTTCAATGCCGCCGGCGTTTCGGCCATTCTTTGCACGGCCGACGGCGATACCGCACACCAGGTCGATCTGGCCGCGGCATCCTGCCCGGTTCTGCGCACCAAATTTTTGGTGGGCGGCGAGCGCGAAGGCTGGCGCAATTTTGACGAGGAATACCAGCTTTACAGCGCCCACTATTACCGCACCGAGGATGCGCCCGGCGGCGACGACCCGATGCTGGCTTTCTTTACTTCCGGCACCTCGGGCTACCCAAAAATTACCCTTCATAACTATAAATACGCCCTTGGGCATTTCCACACGGCCAAATACTGGCACACCGTCAACCCCGACGGCCTGCACTTTACCATTTCGGACACCGGCTGGGCAAAATCCATGTGGGGCAAGTTTTACGGCCAGTGGCTTTGCGAGGCGGCAACCTTTGTTTACGACTTTGACCGCTTTGACGCCGCCGATATTCTGCCGATGTTTGCAAAATATCACATTACCACCTTCTGCGCGCCGCCTACAATGCTGCGCATGATGATCCGCGAGGATATTTCGCACTACGATTTCTCCTCGGTGGAGCATATGACCACCGCCGGCGAGGCGCTCAACCCCGAGGTCTACCGCCAATTCGAGCGGCTGACGGGCTTGCAAATTCACGAGGGCTTCGGGCAATCCGAAAGCACAATGATCATCGGAAATATGGTGGGAATGCCGCACAAGGTTGGCTCTATGGGTAAACCCGCGCCCATTTACGATGTGGAACTTGTGGACGCGAACGGCAAGCCGGTGAAGGAAAGCGAAACCGGCGAGATTGTGATCAACATCAAAAACGGGCTTCCCTGCGGGCTTTCGGTTGGCTACTACAACGACCCCGAAAAAACCGCCGAGGTCTGGCACGACGGCTATTACCACACCGGCGACA
>CAMPBZ010000165.1 GCA_946641795.1 uncultured Clostridia bacterium | reverse complement strand
GCAGGCAAACGCGCGCGGCGTAGACCTGAACCACAACTACAATGCCGGGTTTGCCGAATACAAGCGGCTGGAAGAAGCGAACAGAATTGCCTGCGGCGCACCGACCCGGTACAGCGGCGAAGCGCCCGAATCCGAGCCGGAAACAAGCGCGCTATGCAACTATATCCGTTTTCATTCGCCGTTTTGCGCGGTGTTCACCTTCCATACGCAAGGCGAAGAGCTGTTTTGGAAGAGCCGCGGGAAAATCGTTCCCGGAAGCGAGCCGGCAATTCGCAAACTCGCGCTGGAAAGCGGATATTTGCTGAACGAAGCCGAGGGGCTTGCCTCTTTTGGCGGGTTGACCGACTGGTGCATTGAAAGCTGCGCAATCCCGGCGGTCACCTTTGAGTGCGGAAAAGGCCAAAACCCCCTTCCGATCTCCGATTTATTTCCCATTTATGCAAGATTGAAAAACACGTTGTTTCGGGCACCGCTTTACTTTAAAAAATAGCAAAAGTACCGCGTTTTACGGCCGATCTACCCGGTTGCGGACTTCCCCGGCAAAAAATGCGCGGGCGTTTTCCACCATTTCGCCCAAAAGCCGTACGCGCGTTTCGTACGCGCCCCAGGCCATATGCGGGGTGAAAAGAACGTTTGGAAGATCTTTGACCTTATCAAACGGATGATCTTTGGGAAAAGGTTCCTGCGAATAAACGTCAACGCCAAGCCCACCGATCTTCCCCTGTAAAATCGCCTCGGCAAGCGCGCCCTCATCGGTAACGGCGCCGCGCGCAACATTGACGACAATGCAATCCGGCTTCAAAAGCGCAATATTCTTGCGATCCAACAGATTTCGAGTGCCGTCGTTCAGCGGCATATGGATAGAAAGAATGTCCGAGCGGCGGCAAAGGTCTTCCAAAGCGACGCATTCGGCATCCCCTACGGGCGTTCTTTTATGAACGATCACCTTGCAGCCAAGCGCTCTTGCAACGGCGGCAACCTGCCTTCCGATATTCCCGTAGCCCAAAATCCCCCAGGTTTTGCCGGCAATTTCGTGGTAAACCGGCTCCAACAAATTCGGCCTGCCGTTTTTTGTATATTGGCCGGAGGCAACGTAGGAGCGGTAAACATTCAGTTTGGAAATCAACGAGAGCGCCATTGCAACCGTTAATTGCGCCACCGATTGCGTAGAGTAGCCCACCACGTTGCAAACGGCAATTCCCTTTTCGCGGCAATAGCCGAGGTCAATATTATCAAACCCGGTTGCCGCCTCGCAAATCAGCCGGAGTTTTGGCGCGCCAGCAAGGACTTCCCGCGTTAAGCGAACCTTATTCAAAATCAAAACGTCGGCATCTTTTACGCGCTCGGGCAAGGTTTGCGGCGTCGTTTCGTCAAACACCGTCAAATTGCCGAATTGAGCAAACCCGGAATAGTCCAGATCCTTGCCGATAGAGGCCGCGTCCAGAATGACAAGCCGGGTCATTTCAGCTTTGCCGTTTTTTCAAATGCGGCGCGAACGGCCGACATCACCGTACCGCGGAAAGCGCCGTTCTCCAATACGCGCACTCCCTCAATGGTGGTGCCGCCGGGACTGCAAACCGCGTCTTTGAGCTTTGCGGGATGTTCGCCCGTTTGCAGGATCATTTCAGCCGCGCCGGAAAGCGTTTGCGCGGCATAGAAAAGCGCTTCTTTGCGCCCCAGACCGCATTCCACGCCGCCGTCGGCAAGCGCCTCGGCAAACAGATAAACGAATGCCGGACCGCAACCCGAAAGCGCGCCTGCGGCGTCCATCCATTTTTCGGGAATGGCGTCAAATTTTCCTGCGTGGACGAGCGTATTCAAAAACAGGTTTACTTCCTCTTCGGTCGTTCCGGCGGTTGCGTAAACAATCATTCCCTTTTCCACCCGCACCGGCGTGTTTGGCATAATGCGAATGACCGGGTAATCCGCGCCCGCAAGCTCACGAATGCGGTCAATGGAAATGCCTGCCGCCATACTGACAAGCACAAAGCGGTCTTTTCTTGCTTTCAGCATCGGGCGCAGTTCTTCAAACAGCGCGGCAAGCCCTTGCGGTTTGACCGCAAGAATGATATAGTTGCTGTTGGCTACAAGATCCGAAAGTCCGGTCACCGTTGCAAAGCCCTGCTCGCGCAGTTGCGCGCATCTTTCGGGGCTGGATTCGCAAGCGGCGAGCTTTTCCGGTGCAAGCACCTTTGCCGCCGCCTCGGCCAATGCGCCGCCCATATTGCCGCAGCCGATCATACCGAATGTATAACTCATTGTTTTTCCCTTTCCGTTTAACGAATTTGTCCGTTCCCGCGGACAACGTATTTGTAAGTTGTCAGTTCTTCAATGCCCATCGGGCCGCGCGCGTGTAGCTTTTGGGTGGAAATACCAATCTCGCACCCCAGGCCGAATTCACCGCCGTCGGTAAAGCGGGTCGAAGCGTTGACGTAAACCGCGGCGCTGTCCACTGCGGCGGTAAAAAGCGAAGCCGCAACGGCGTTTTCGGTGATGATGGCGTCGCTGTGGTGAGTGGAGTGCCGCGCAATGTGATCGATCGCCTCTTCCACGTTTTCCACCACCTTAACGGCGAGAATGTAATTGAGAAACTCGGTGTCAAAATCGTCCTTGCCCGCCGGCGTACCGCCGATGATGGTGTAGGTTTCCGGATCGCACCGAAACTCCACCGGCGGTTTCCCGGCCGCAACGCGGTCATCCGTCAACCGGCGGCGTAACCGCGGTAAAAAGTCCTTTGCAATCTTGCGTGCAACAAGGCAAACTTCCTCGGCATTGCAAACCGAAGGACGGCTCGTTTTTGCGTTTTCAATGATGTTGAGCGCCTTTTCCAAATCCGCCGTTTCGTCCACGTAAACATGGCAGATCCCGGTTCCC
>CAMPBZ010000164.1 GCA_946641795.1 uncultured Clostridia bacterium | reverse complement strand
TCATTTCCAACACCAAGTTCAAGGCGCTTGCTTCTTCCGGCGAAATCACCTTTGCTACGCTGACCGCCTCGGGCTACGGTACCCAGGTAAAAGCCCTGAAATATTCCGGCGATTCGACCTGCTATACGATGCGCGTGGTTTTGAAGAACTTTACAACCTACACGGCAAAGCAAAGCGAAGAGTATTTCGCCATCCCGTATGTTGGAACAACCATTCAACTTGACGGCGCACGATTGGTTTCTTACAGCGCACTTTGACGAAAGGAGGTAGAAACCTATGAAATTGCAATACGAACCCCTTGAATTAGAACTGATCCCAATGGATTCTGCCGACATCGTCACTTTGAGCGAGAACGAAGGCGGCTGGTCCGGCGGCTGGGACATCTTTACTTGATAGGAAGGGGAAAACGAAAATGAAACTTTTGAAACGAATTTTATGCCTTGCCATTGTTCTTGCAACAATGATGAGTATGGTTCTTCTCCCCATCCCCGCCTCGGCGGATGGCCCCGAATCTACAACCAATATGCAGATCATCGGCGCTTCTATTCGCACCTCTGGTACACAGGGCTTGCGTTTTATTGGCAGAATTAAAAAGGACGCCTATTCGCTGACCTACGGTGACAGCGCAAACTTTGGCATTATGCTGATTCCGAAGTATATGCTCAGCAACGGAACAACAACAATTACCCCCAGCACCTCGGGTAAATTGACCATTGCGGCAAAGAAAGCGATTGAATACAACCACCCGGAGCTTCGCACGATTGGCATTAAAGGAGAACCCGGCTACATCTACTTTGTAGCCACCGTTACCGGCATTGCGATAGAGAACTATCAAACCGATTTTTATGCTTGCGTGTATTTTAATTCGAAATATTCTGCAACCGAAACCCGTTCGGTATATGGTGTAGCAAACACCATTGCGAATAGCTCCGACGACAACATTCCTGCCGCGCAGAAGACGGCTTGCGCAACCATCGCATCCACTGGCGCTTCTTTCGGCAAAGATATTGTTGTGGATGTTGGAAACGTGAACTGACCACCACCCCCTAAAATTAACCCCCTTGCCGAGGCGGATCTTCCGCCCCGGCAATTTTTGTTGCAAATGATCGCCTCTTTTTTCCAAATCTTGCCGCTCAAAATTCGCGCCTTTTTGCGGCGCTTTTGTGGCATACTATTGCCACAAGGTTTACGCAAAAAGGAGCTTGCTATGGGGAAGGTAACGGTTTTTGGCATTCAATTTGACAATTTGAGCATGGACGAGGCGGTCAGGCGCGCCCTGCGCGACCACGGCGAGGCGCAAACGGTGGTCACGCCCAACGCCCTCATTGCCGACGCCTGCGCGCGCGACCCCTCGCTTTGCCGATTGGTCAATTCGGCCTCGCTGGTTCTGCCCGACGGCGCCGGCATTCTTTCGGCGGCTCGCCGCCAGGGAACCCCTTTGCGCGAGCGCGTTGCCGGAATCGATTTTGCCGAGCGCCTGCTTGCCGTTGCCGCCGGCCGCGGCGAGCGCGTCTTCCTTTTGGGCGGCGGCGACGGCGTTGCCCCCGCCGCCGCGAAAAACCTGCAAAAGCGCTTTCCCGGCCTTTGCGTTTGCGGCTGTTTTTGGGGCTATTTTGATCGACACGGGGAAGAAAATCGCCGCCTTTTGGGCATCATCAACGCCTGCAAACCTTCCATTTTGCTGGTTTGCTTCGGCTTTCCGGTGCAGGAGCAGTGGATCCGCGAAAACATCGGCTTTCTCCCCTCGGTGCGCATTGCCGCCGGGCTGGGCGGCAGCCTGGACGTTTGGGCAGGCCGCGTCCGCCGCGCCCCGGAGTTCGTCCGCTCGGCCAATATGGAGTGGGCTTGGCGGATGGTGACCCAGCCCCGCCGCCTGCGCCAGCTGCCGACGCTCATCCGCTTCCGGTTTTCCCGTAAAAAAGCCGAGGAAAATGCGTCAAATCGCCCGCAAAACCCCTGATTTCTGCCTTGAATTTATCCATCTCTAACAAAAATGCGGATTTTTTCACAAACTACTTGCAAATTGGGAAAAAATGTTATAAAATATAGAATGAAGAAGAAGGGCTCCGGTTTCGGGGCGCTCAATTCAGAAATTGAAAAAACGGAGGATTTTTTCCAATGGCAAATGTAAAAGTTGCAATCAACGGTTTCGGCCGGATCGGCCGGTTGGCGTTCCGCCAGATGTTCGGCGCAAAGGGCTACACCATTGTTGCCATCAACGACCTTACCAAACCCTCGATGCTCGCTCACCTGCTGAAATATGACTCGGCACAGGGCAGATACGCTCTGGCTGACACCGTCAGCGCCAACGACGAGGAAGGCACCCTGACCGTTGCCGGCAAGACCATCAAAATTTACGCAGAGAAAGACGCTGTAAACCTTCCCTGGAAGAAACTGAAAGTGGATGTTGTTCTGGAATGCACCGGTTTCTACACCTCCAAGGAAAAATCGATGGCGCACATCACCGCGGGCGCAAAGAAAGTTGTTATTTCCGCTCCCGCCGGCAAGGATCTGAAAACCATCGTCTTCTCGGTCAACGAAAACACCCTGACCGCTGACGACCAGATCATTTCCGCCGCTTCCTGCACCACCAACTGTCTGGCTCCTATGGCAAAAACCCTGAACGATTACGCTCCCATTCAGTCCGGTATTATGACCACCGTTCACGCTTTCACCGGTGACCAGATGGTGCTCGACGGCCCCCACAGAAAGGGTGACCTCCGCCGCGCTCGCGCCGCTGCCGTGAACATCGTTCCCAACTCCACCGGTGCCGCAAAGGCCATCGGTCTTGTCATTCCCGAACTGAACGGCAAGCTCATCGGCTCCGCTCAACGCGTTCCCGTACCCACCGGCTCCACCACCATTCTGGTTGCCGTTGTGA
>CAMPBZ010000163.1 GCA_946641795.1 uncultured Clostridia bacterium | reverse complement strand
TCGTACATACTTTGAACCTCTCTTTTTGAAAGATGTTTGTTACCCCCGACCGGAATTGCACCGGTACCTCGGCTAATGCCGCGTTCACTCTAAACCACGGTGGGCATATTCTGCCTCAACGGGGAGGCAGGCTTTTTCTGATCTTCCGGCGCGCACGCGCCAGCGTGTTTTCAATGGATTTTTGGTCTTTTCCGAGCGCCCCGGCAATTTCCCGCGCGGTTTGCCCCGCAACGTAAAGCATCCAGGCGCGGTACTCAAAGTCCGAAAGCACGTCCCGGATCCGGCGGCGCAGCGCCTCGTAGGATTCGCTGTCGCGCAGGTGCTTGGAAGGGTCGTCCTCGGCCGTCAGCGTAATCTCCTCAAAGGGGAGGGCACCTTCGGTGGGGCTGGTCGTTCTTTTGCGCAAATAGCCGATCAACCGGTTGGAAATGCAAATTTTTGCAAAGTAGCCAAAGGCAATTCCGCGTTCGGGTGCATACTGTTCCAGCGCGTTGAAAAAGGCAATGGTCGCCTCCTGGGAAAGATCCTCCCGTTCCTCCTCCGGCAGGTTTGCCGAAAATTGATAGGAAAGCGAATCAATCAGCGGGTGATACTGCCGTAGCAACGCCGCTTTTGCGGCGTCCTCGCCGGCCTTCGCTTTTTGGATCAGCGCAAGATCTTCCTTTAAAGGAGCTTCCGATTTCATATCCTGCATCCCTTTCTTTCCGGCGCGGGAAAAACAAAAGCGCCGGCACATTTGTTTTGCCGCCTTTTTTGACAACAAAACAGTGTCAACGCAGATCGCCAAAGCTCAAAACATATAGACCTCTCCCATAAATAGAATAGGCTATATACATTTTACCACAAAAAAGCCATTTGTCAAGCGCTATTTTTATATGTTTTTAACAATAATTTAGCAATCCTATTATTTTTGCACAAAAAAAATCCGCCCAAATCGACAAATTGACCAACCGAAAAAAATGAAGTTGTGCAATTTATCTATTTTAGGCGGAAAAATTTTGTGAACTTTTTTTGAATATTTTTATCCGTTTTTCTATAAATCTTCGGGCGAAATCGGGGAAAACGGCTTCTTTTTCGGGTCTTGCGTTCCCCAAAGGTAGTTTACGTCGCCGCTCATTACGGCGGTCATCCCAATCAAAATTACGTCCGGGTTGGCGTAAATGTTCTTGGTCATTTGCCGCGCCTGTTCCTCGGATTCGGTGTTGATGGTTGCGTGGAGCACCTCTTTATCGCGGTTGAAAATGCGAAATTCCACGGTGTAGGATTTATCCACTTCCAGCCGCCGGATCTCGCAATCGCAGGTCAAACCCTTCTCTTTGCTGAACTTCAAATAGCGGTGCGCGGCGGTGGTGCTTTCTTTGAGCATTGCCTCGCGGAATTCGCTTTTCAGCCCGTCGCCAACCAACAGTCCCTTTTTGGTAACGAAAAACAGCTCTTCACCGTCCAGCCCTTTGCCAACGGGGTCGATCAGGCCCTCTTGCACCATCATATAAAAAGCGTCGGCAAAATCAATGTATTTCACGTGCTCGGTCACTTCCACAATCTCGTTGATCTCCACATAGGAAAGCGGGCGGTTGACCTGATGGAGCAGGTGAAGCACAAAAATTTTCACGTCGTCGGGCTTGCAAATCGGCGTTTTCAAGGCGTTCGGTCTCCTTCTTTCAAAATCGTAAGCCTATTTTATCATATTTTCTATTTTTTTTCAATAGATTATTTGCAATTTTCGCATTTTTGTGGTATGATTACAATAGTGTACTATTTTCATAGGGCTAAATTGCCCGCGTCAAAGGAGAATTGCTTTGGAAATTGCATTGTTGGGGTTCGGCGTTGTCGGCAGTGGCGCCGCCGAAGTTTTAACCGAAAATCAAGCGTTGATCGCGCGCCGGATCGGCGAGGAGATCAACATTCGCTACATTCTGGATCTGCGGGAGTTTCCCAATCACCCGCTCGGCAACCGCGTGGTGCACGAGATCGCGCCCATTCTTGCCGATGGGGAAGTCAGCGTTGTTGCCGAAATGATGGGCGGCTCCCATCCGGCATACGAGTTTACCAAGGCGGCGCTGGAAGCCGGCAAAAACGTGGTCACCTCCAACAAGGAAGTGGTGGCCAACTTTGGCGCCGAGCTTTTGGAGATCGCCGCGGCGCACGGCGTTGTTTACCTGTTTGAGGCCAGCGTTGGCGGGGGCATTCCCATTTTGCGCCCGCTGCGCGACGACCTTGCCTCCAACGCCATTCTTTCGGTCAGCGGTATTCTCAACGGTACAACCAACTATATTTTAACCAAAATGAAGCGCGAAAACGCCGCGTTTGCCGAGGCGCTCAAAGAGGCGCAATCGCTCGGCTATGCCGAGGCGAACCCCACCGCCGATGTGGAGGGCATTGACGCCGCGCGCAAGATCGTCATTCTGGCGGCGCTGGCGTTTGGCAAACTGCTCTCGCCGGAGCAAATTCCGGTGCAGGGCATTTCGGGCATTACGGCCGAGCAAACCGCCGTTTGCGCCGCGCTCGGCTTTTCGGTCAAGCTCATCGGCCACACCGAAAAGCAGAACGATAAGATCCTTGCGCTTGTGGCGCCTCACGCCGTTCCGGAGGCCAACCCGATCTGCCATGTGGAGGGCGTTTTCAACGGGATCCTCGTCAACGCCAATATGGTGGGCAAAACCTTTTTCTACGGTCCCGGCGCCGGCAAACTGCCAACGGCAAGTGCCATTGTGGCCGATATTCTCAACGTCCGGGACGGCGGCATTCGCCTGCCCAAATGGGAAAAAGCGGATCGCAACGATTACGCCGATCCCGCCGCGCGCACCTGCCGCCGCATTTTCCGGCTTGCCGGATGCGCCCAGTGCGCCGAAAAGACCAAGCCGTATTTCGGCTACGAGAGCTATCTTGCGGAAAACGGC
>CAMPBZ010000162.1 GCA_946641795.1 uncultured Clostridia bacterium | reverse complement strand
TGAACCCGCAGAAGAAGATTTACGATATGTCGGTTTCCGAAAAGCAAACCGTTGAGATCCTCAAAGTCCTCTACCGCGGTGCAGATATATTGATTTTGGACGAGCCCACCGCCGTGCTCACCCCGCAGGAGATCGAAAAGCTTTTCGCCGTCCTGCGCCGGATGCGCGCCGACGGAAAGTCCATTATCATCATTACGCATAAACTCAACGAGGTTATGGAAATTTCCGACCGCGTGGCCGTCCTCCGCAAGGGCGAGCATATCGGCACGGTGAACACCTCGGAGACGAGCGAGCAGGCTCTGACCGAAATGATGGTGGGCAGAAAGATCGTGCTCAACATCGACCGCTCCGAGCCGCAAAACCCGACCGACCGCCTGCTTGTGAAGGATTTGAACTATACCAACCAAGAGGGCACCAAGGTGCTGGATCACATCTCCTTCACCGCCCGCGCTGGCGAAATTCTGGGCATTGCCGGTATTGCCGGCAGCGGCCAGCGGGAATTGTTGGAGGCCATTGCGGGCCTGCAACACCTGGATTCGGGCGAGATCGTTTTCAACCGCCCCAAAAAGAATTTGCCGGTCTCCTTCTTCCATAAAACGCTCAAACAGGTCAAGGAACTTGCCGCCGAAGGAAAATTCCACTATGCCGACGGCTCGCCGGTCGATTTTACCGGCATGAGCAACAAGGAGATCCGCGCGCTGGTCAACGCCGAAAAGGTGCTGTTCAACGAGGACGAAGTGATGAACCTGCGCGATAAGACCCCCTTGCAGATCCGCGAGCTGGGCGTGCGCCTCTCCTTTGTTCCCGAGGACCGCTTGGGCATGGGACTTGTGGGCAACATGGACCTGGTTGACAATATGATGCTGCGGAGCTACCGCAAAGGCAACTCCATTTTAGTAGATCGCAAAAAGCCCGAAAACCTTGCCGATCGGATCGTCAAGGGGCTGGAAGTGGTCACCCCCAACCTGCACACCCCCGTTCGCCGGCTTTCGGGCGGCAACGTGCAAAAGGTGCTGGTCGGGCGCGAAATTTCCTACGCCCCCAAGGTGCTCATGGCGGCCTACCCGGTACGCGGGCTGGACATCAACTCTTCCTACCTGATCTACAACCTTTTGGACGAGCAGAAGCGGGACGGCGCGGCGGTGATCTTCGTTGGCGAAGACCTGGACGTGCTCCTCGGCCTTTGCGACCGCATTCTGGTCATTTGCGGCGGCAGGATCTCCGGCGTTGTGGACGCCCGCACGGCAACCAAAGAAGAAGTTGGCCTTTTGATGACCAAAAAAGATACCGAACCCGAAAAGGAGGTGCGCGCATGAACCGGGAACAAACGGTTGAAAAAACCGAGAAAAAGAAACGGTTCCAATGGATCCATATCACCAAGCGCGATAATATCTCCCTCTGGCAGGGCATTCTCATTCGCGCAATCGCCATTCTTGCCGCGCTGATCGTTTGCGCCGTCATCACCGTCATTTTCACCGGCGCAAATCCCTTTTCGGTTTACGGCACCATGTTCAAGGGCGCGTTCGGCAAAGGGCGCTTCCTTGTTACCGTTCACGACCTTGCCATTCTGCTTTGCATTTCGCTGGCCGTCACCCCCGCCTTCCGCATGCGCTTCTGGAACATCGGCGCCGAGGGGCAGGCGCTCATCGGCGGTCTTGCAACGGCAATTATCATGTTCAACTTCCACAACAAGCTTCCCGTCTGGCTGTTGATCCCCCTCATGCTGGTCTCGGCGCTTCTGGCCGGTGCGGTGTGGGGCGTGATCCCCGCCGTTTTCAAAGCCTTCTTCGGCACCAACGAAACGCTGTTTACCCTGATGATGAACTACGTTGCCGTTCAGCTGGTGGAATACTTTTTGAAAATTGCCGATAAAAACGGCTCCAACTCGGTTGGCCCTTCCCTTTTGGGCGACGGCATTCCCAACCTGTTCGGCGTTCAATACCTGTTCAACATTCTGGTTGTTATTGTTCTGACCGTGCTGCTTTACGTTTACCTGCGGTACAGCAAGCACGGCTACGAGATTTCGGTGGTGGGCGAAAGCGAAAACACCGCGCGCTACGTTGGCATCAACGTCAAAAAAGTAATCATTCGCACCATGATCCTTTCGGGGCTTTTGTGCGGCCTGACCGGCTTTTTGGTGGTTGGCGGCGCTTCGCACTCCATTTCCGGCAACTCGATCGGCGGGCAGGGCTTTACGGCCATTATGGTTTCCTGGCTGGGTAAATTCAACCCGCTTTACATGGTGCTCACGGCGCTCCTGTTGGTGTTTATGAACCGCGGCGCCGACGAAGTTTCCACCATTTTCGGCCTGACGAAGAGCTTTTCCGACATTATGGCGGGCATTATCCTCTTCTTCATCATCGGCTGCGAGTTCTTCATTCGCTACCAGATCCATTTCAATCACCGCAAAAAGGAGGAAGCGTAATATGCAACTGATTGCAGCATTTATCAGCCGCGCCGTCATGCAGGGCACGCCGCTCCTCTTCGGCGCAACCGGCGAGATCATCACCGAAAAATCCGGCAACCTGAACCTGGGCATTCCCGGCATTATGTATATCGGCGCCATTTCGGGCGTAATCGGCGCGTTCTTTTATGAAAACTCGGACGCGTTCGTTCCCGCCGTCGGCGTTCTGATCGCTCTGCTCTCCTGCCTGGCCGGCTCGCTGATCGCCTCGCTGATCTACTGCTTTTTGACCATTACCCTGCGCGCCAACCAGAACGTGACCGGTCTTGCCCTGACTACCTTCGGCGTGGGGTTCGGCAACTTCTTCGGCGGCTCGCTCATCAAGGTCACCAAAAGCGAGGTCCCCTTCCTTTCCCTTTCCGAAACCGGCAACGCCTTTTCGGCCTCCCTCCCCTTTGCAAAAAACATGGGCTGGTTTGGCAAAATGTTCTTCTCCTACGGCTTTTTGGTCTACGTTGC
>CAMPBZ010000161.1 GCA_946641795.1 uncultured Clostridia bacterium | reverse complement strand
TTCACCACGCGGCCGCCCACGCAGGCGGCAACGGCGTAAAGGGTGGTCATACGAATGCGGGCGGGCGTGTTGACTTTTGCGCCGTCGGAGAGATCCATATGCTGTTTGAACTCGGCAAAAAAGGCGTTGGTGGTGGAGCCGATGTTGATGGTAACGGAAGGAATACCCAGCGTTTTGACCAGCAGGTGACTGTACGAAATATCCGACTGCTCGCCCTGGGGCATCAGAACGCCGAATACGCGGTCGGGGCCTAGCGCGCGGGCGCAAACAGCGGCGGCAACCGAGCTATCCTTGCCGCCGGAAATGCCGATAACGGCTTTGGTGGCAGGCGAGGCGTTCTCCGCAAAATAGGTGCGGACCCATTCTACAACGCGGTCCAGCGTTTCTTTGGCGTTGAAGGTGTACATAGAAAAATCTCCTTTATAAAAAATCAGAACAACAAGCTTACAACGCCGCGCAGAACGGCAACCAGAATGACGAGCACGAAGAACGGCACGTCAATTGGCGTTTCCTGGAACCAGTCCATTTTTTCAAACAGGAGGCGAATGGGATGGATGAGCGGCTCGGTGATGACATACAGGATGCCGGAAAGCGCCCCTTCGCCGGTGGGGTCAAACCAGGAAACGATGGCGCGCAAAAACAAAGCCAGCCAAAGAACGGTCAGCATTCCCGAAAGCGTGTAATAAAGAATGGAATAAAACAGCTCCATTGCCGGCTCCTTTCTGAAAAATCGGCGTAAAATCCACACCAGGTGGCGGTAAAGCTAAAATTTGCCCGCCGTTAAGCGGATGAGCAGGGCGCGGTTGTCCGGCTGGACTTTTGCCTCGTGGGCGGCGCGGCACCGGCTCTCGGCGCCGCATTTTTGGCACCGATGAACAATCACGTAGCCGCGGCGGGCGTCCGGGTAAACGCGCACCGGCTCCATATCGCCGCCGCAGTCGGCCGCGCGGTCGCCGGGGTTCACATCCACATGGCGCGACCACAGGCAAAACGGGCAATGGTTGCGCGAGGTGTAGCCCAGCGGCTCCACCGTTTTGCCGCAATGCGAGCAGACAAATCCGCTGTCGTTTTTCACAAACCGTTTTTGCTCCATTCCGGCTCTCTCCCCTTTGCTGAATTTCTTTTTTTATTGTATCACAAGAAAATCAAAAAGTCAACTGCCGCGGCGCTTTCCGCTTCTTTTTTTGAAAAGAGGAAAAATGCTTGTATTTTGCCGGAAAGTATGGTAAAATAAAGGTAGAAAATTTGGAAAGAAGGTGCAACGATATGGCATACCTGAATTACCACGTCAACGAATGCGACAACCTGGCTTCGCTCGTTCTGCAAAGCGCGGCGGCGTTTGGCGACAGCACCGCGATTGCCGAAAAGCGCGACGGAGCAACGGTCAATTATTCCTACGCCCGCCTGGGAGCCGACGTTTCGGCGCTTGCCGCCGCCCTGACCGCCCACGGTCTTGCCGACGCGCGGGTACTGATTGCCGGGCCGAACAGCTACGATTTTGTCCTTTCCTTTTTGGCGGTGGCCGCCGCGGGCGCCTGCGCCATTCCCGTTGACCGCGCCGCCGACGCCGAGGCGCTGGAAGCCCTTGCCGCCCGCACCGGCGCGCAGGCCGCTGTTTTTGCGCCCGACTTTTTGCCCAAAGCCGATCGTTTGCCCGCCGGCGTTCGCAAATTCTCGTTTGCCGACCTGGAAGACCTGATCGCAGAGGGCGGCGAAAAGCTCCAAAGCTCGGATGATCTTTCCCTGCCCGAACCCGACCGCGTTGCCGCCGTCTTCTTTACCTCCAACGCCTGCCGCGGGGTTATGCTTTCCCACCGCAACCTTGCTTTTGACGCCGCCGCCGTTTGCAAAATGGTGGAAGTGCGGCCGGACGACGTCTTTCTTTCGGTGCTTCCCGTTCACCACGCCTACGAAATGACGCTTGGCGTGCTTGTGCCGCTTCTTTCGGGCGCAAAGGTCGCTTTTTCCGAGGGCTTGCGCTACCTCTCCCGCGAGATGAAGGAGTACCGCCCCACCGTGCTCAACTGCGTGCCCTACCTTGCCGAAACGATGTACCATAAAATTATGGCCGGCATCCGCCGCCACGGCTTGGAAAGCCACGTCAAAAATATGATCCGCGTGACCAGCGCCATCCTTCCCGAAGCCGCCGCGCTGGCCGCAAAACGCCGCGCGTTCTCCTTTATTCACAAGAGCTTTGGCGGTCACCTGCGCCTGATTATGACCACCGGCGCGCCGGCCGACCCCACGGTGATGCGCGGGTTCCGCAAGTTCGGCATTCTTGCCATTCAGTCCTATTCCATCGTCGAGTGCGCGCCGGTAGCCGCCATCAACCGCGACCGCTTCCACCGCGCAATGTCGGCCGGGCTTCCCCTGCCCGAAACGGTGCTGGATATTTACGATATGAACGAAGAGGGCTTGGGCGAGATCCGCTGCAAAGGCCCCAACGTGATGCTCGGCTATTTCGACGACCCCGAAGGCACCGCCGCCGTCCTGCGCGACGGTTGGTTCTATACCGGCGACCTCGGATTTTTTGACCCCGACGGCTTCCTGCGCGTGATCGGCCGCAAGAAAAATATGGTCATTACCGCCACCGGCAAGCGCCTTTACCCCGAAGAAATTGAAACCTTGCTTTGCGAAAACAAGTTCGTTGCCGAAGCGCTCGTGCGCGTCGTTCCCGACCACTCCGCCGAGGGCGTCCACGTGGAAACTGTCGTCTTCCCCAATAAAAACGCCATCGCCGCCACCGGCGACGACACCCCGAAGCAGCGCGCCGCCGTCGAAATCCGCGCCGCCATCGACCAGCTTAACCGCATCCTGCCGCCCTTCAAAAAAATCAAACGCTTTACCGTCTCTTCTTCCCCGCTCCCTCGCACCCCCTCCGGGAGGTTGGTGAGATAGGGAGAGTGGGGAAAGACCTTGGGGGAGGGGAAAACTTTTTTGTAAAAAGTTTTCCCCTCCCCCAAG
>CAMPBZ010000160.1 GCA_946641795.1 uncultured Clostridia bacterium | reverse complement strand
AGGAAGGCTTCCTTGCCCCCGCGCAGAATGCAAACGTTCCCGCTTTTGAGGGCAAGCGCCGCCGCGTCGGAGGTAACGTTCGGGCGGCTCTCATAGATCATGGCAACCACGCCGATGGGAACGCGCACCTTTTCAATGTGCAGACCGTTCGGGCGATCAACTTTTTCAATCACCTTTCCAACCGGGTCGGGCAATTTTGCAACCTCACGGATCCCGTCCGCCATTGCGCGAATGCGCTCCGGCGTCAGGCGCAGGCGGTCTTTCATTACGTCGTTGATCTCGCTGGCGTTGGCAAGGTCTTTTTCGTTTGCCGCCAGGATCTCCCCGGCACCAGCTTCCAGCGCGTTGGCAATGGCTTCCAGCGCGGCGTTCTTTTCCGCCGCCCCCAGCAGCGCCAGCCGGGCTTTTGCCGCCTTTGCGTCTATCAAAACCTGTTCGGTCGTCATAGCGTTTTCTCCTTTGCGTAAAAGCGGGTGCCAACCGGTTTCCCATCGGTCAGATCGTACATTTTTTTGGGAGAATTGCCGTTGCAAATTACCATATCCACACCGTTCTCCATGCAAAGCTTTGCCGCTTGCAATTTGGTTTTCATACCGCCTGTGCCGCGCGCGGTCCCGGTTCCGCCGGCAAGCGCAAGGATCCCGTCGGTCAATTCGCGCACTTCGGGAATGCAAATCGCTTCCCGGTTTTTGTGTGGATCATCGGTATAAAGCCCGTCAATATCCGAAAGCAGAACGAGCAAGTCCGCCCCGGCTTTTACCGCCACCATAGCCGAAAGCGTATCGTTGTCGCCAACTTTGATCTCGTCGGTTGCAATGGTATCGTTCTCGTTTACAATGGGAATAACCCCCAGCTCCAAAAGCCGCTGAACGGTGTTTTGGAAGTTGGAAAGCCGATCTTCGTGCTCAAAGTCGTCGCCGGTCAAAAGAATTTGCGCTACGATATGGTGATATTCGGAAAACAGCCGGTCGTAGGTATCCATCAGCTCGCATTGGCCAACGGCGGCGGCCGCCTGCTTGGTAGGAATATCGGAAGGCCTGCTTGCAAGCCCCAGCTTTCCAACGCCCATACCGATTGCGCCGGAGGATACCAGAATGATCTGGTGTCCGGCGTTTTTCAGGTCGCTCAACACGCGGCAAAGTTCCTCGGTGCGGCGAATATTCAATTTTCCGCTCTCGTGCGTCAGCGTAGATGTGCCGATTTTTACAACAAGTTTCATAGGTTTTTCGGTTTCCTTATATAAAATAAAAACTTTTTTATTATTATACAGGAAAAGAAAAGCGCTGTCAATAGTTTTTGCAAGTTGTTTCCTCGTTTTTTGCAGGACGACCAATTTTTTTGTTGACATTTCGGCGAAAGTATGGTAAAATAAAGGGCGGAAAATTACAGGCGGAAAGGAGGTCGCTCCATTGGGAAAGCACCTGCTTTACAACATTTTTAACGGAAACAAAGACCGGCCGGATGCAAAATGGGAGGACGTAACCCCCAATTTGCGCTATTTCTTCAAGCTCTTTGGCAGAAAGTTTTGGCGCTTGATCTCGCTGAACCTGATGATGCTGCCGCTGGTTTTGCCCATTTTGATTGGTGTAATGATCTACCTTGCAATTCCCACCACGCCAACGCACCAAACGGCGCTGTTTGCCCCTTTGTACGGCGCAAATCTGATTGAGGCCTCGCCCGAAAGCGGATATTTGCTCAATCTTTTCGGCGGTCAATGGCTTATTCCCAGCTACAACGCCACCGGCACCTATATCGGCATTGGCGTTTGCATCGTCTTTTTGCTGGTCACCTTCGGCTGGCAAAATATTGGCGCCACCTACGTTTTGCGCGGACTGGTGCGCGGGGACGCGGTTTTCCTCTGGTCGGATTACTTTTATGCCATTAAGCGCAACTGGAAACAGGGCTTCTTTTTGGGGTTGATTGATTTTATCATCCTGTTTTTGCTCGGCTTTGATATTGTGTATTTCTACTATCGCATTGGCCCGTTTGGAATGAACGTGCTCTTTTATGCAAGCTGCGCTTTGATGATTTTGTACTTCTTTATGCGCTTCTACCTCTACCTTTTGCAAATCACGTTCAAGCTTTCCATTCGCAAGATCTTCAAAAACGCGCTGATTTTTACGCCGCTTGGCATCAAGCGGAATTTGATGGGTGCTTTGGGAATTGTTCTGCTAACCGCCATCAATGTCGGCTTGATTTTGCTCATCGCCCCTACGGGAGGTGTGATCGGCATTGGTTTGATCCTTCCCCTTTTGCATTATCCCGCGTTTACCGGCTTTATGGCAACCTATGCGGCCTATCCCATCATCGACCGCTATATGATTGCGCCTTATTTGAACCAAACCGGCTCGGATGAAGGCTCGGAAGAAAGCGAAACAGCCCCCGAAGGCGATGCGCCGTCAGGGACTGATGCTCAATAAATTGCAACCGCGCGCCGGAAGCTTTGGAAACACTTTTCCAGGGCTTCCGGCATTTTGCTATTCCGATCAGAGCGTATTTTACTCCTGGTCTTCGGCGTTTTCCTTTGCTTGCGGGTTGATCTCGTCAATTCTGCCAAAACGGTAGCCCTGCGCCTTGATCGCTTGGATCACGTCTTTCAGGACTGCGGCGTTGGTGGCCGACGTTGGATGCAAAAGCAGAACCGCGCCGTTGTGCAGGTTTTCCAAAATGATTTTTTCGGCCTTTTGCGGCGGCATTTGCCGTTTGTTATCCCAATCCGGGTAGGCAAAGCTCCAAAAAACGGTCTGATAGCCGTTTTCGGTCAGCGTTTTCAGGTTTGCTTCGCTGAATTTCCCTTCCGGCGGTCGGTAGAACTTCGGCATTTCTTCGCCGGTCAAATCCAAATAGCTCTCTTCCAACAGGCGGATCTCCTGCATCAGTTCCTCGTCGCTTGCCCTGCTCATATCGTGGTGGTGCGCGGTGTGATTGCCCACCAAATGCCCCTCGGCAACCATTCGTTTGACAAGTTCCGGCTCCTTGCA
>CAMPBZ010000159.1 GCA_946641795.1 uncultured Clostridia bacterium | reverse complement strand
ACCGGCATTGAAACGCTGACGGTGGACGGCGTGACCCACGATTATATCGGCATTCAATATGCCGGAAGCGACCGCCTGTTTTTGCCGGTGGAACAGCTTGACCGCGTTTCCAAATATATCGGTGCGCACGCCGACGACGGCCTTTTGAAGCTTTCCAAAATGGGAAGCGACAGCTGGCAAAAATCCAAACAGCGCGCCAAAGCCGCCGTAAAGGATATGGCAAAAGACCTGATCCGGCTTTACGCCATGCGCCTGCGCCGCCCCGGCTTTGCTTTTCCTGCCGACGACAAATACCAAAAAGCCTTTGAGGAAGCCTTTGAATACACCGAAACCGAAAGCCAGACAGTTGCCGCGGACGAGATCAAGTCCGATATGATGCGCGCCGTTCCGATGGATCGCCTGCTTTGCGGCGACGTTGGCTACGGCAAAACCGAGGTCGCCCTGCGCGCCGCCTACAAGGCCGTTTTGGGCGGCAAACAGGTGGCTGTTTTGGTGCCGACGACCCTGCTTGCGCTTCAACACTACCAAACAATGGTCAGCCGGATGCGCAGTTTTGCCGTCAATGTGGAAATGCTCTCGCGCTTCCGCACACCCAAGCAGCAGGCCGAAACCCTGCGGCGGCTGGCAAAGGGCGAGGTCGATATTCTCGTCGGCACTCATCGTCTGCTCTCCAAGGATGTCAAGTTCCACGATCTCGGCCTTTTGGTGGTGGACGAAGAACAGCGCTTTGGCGTTGCGCAAAAGGAAAAGCTGAAACAGCTTGCCGCCGATATTGACGTGCTTTCGCTTTCGGCAACCCCCATTCCGCGCACGCTGAATATGGCAATGGGCGGCATTCGGGATATTTCCATTTTGGATGAAGCGCCCACCGACCGGCTCCCGGTGCAAACCTACGTGCTGGAAGAGGACCCGCTGATCATTGAAGAGGCCATCCGGCGCGAACTGCGGCGCGGCGGTCAGGTATTCTATTTGCACAACGACGTAGAAACCATCTACTCGGTGGCCGCAGAAATTCAAAAAAGCATTCCCGAAGCGCATATCAGCGTGGGCCACGGGAAAATGAACAAGGACGAATTGGAAAAAATATGGGAGGAAATGCTGGCCGGAAAAATTGACATTCTGGTTTGCACCACCATTATTGAAACCGGCGTAGATGTTCCGAACGCCAATACGCTCATCGTTTCCAACTCGCACCGGCTGGGGCTTTCCCAGCTCCACCAAATCCGCGGCCGCGTGGGTCGTTCCTCCCGCCGCGCTTACGCCTATTTCACCTATCCGCCCTACCGCGCGCTGACCGATATTGCCCGCAAACGGCTGGAAGCCGTGCGCGAGTACGCCGAGTTTGGCGCGGGGTTCAAAATTGCTCTGCGCGACCTGGAAATCCGCGGTGCGGGCAACCTGCTCGGCGCCGAGCAGCACGGCCACCTGGACGCCATTGGCTACGACCTGTATATCAAACTGCTCAACCGCGCCGTTCTGGAAGAGAAAGGCGAGGCGCCGGAGCCGGAAGCCGAATGCACCGTCAGCCTAGATTTTGACGCCTATCTGCCCGCCTCCTATATCCCCTACCCGGCCCAGCGGATGGCGCTTTACAAAAAAATTGCCTTGATTGCGACCGAGGAAGACCTTTCGGATATGCTCGACGAGCTGGGCGACCGCTACGGCGAGCCGCCGAAACCCACGCGCAACCTGCTCAAAATCGCCCGCATTCACAGCACTGCCGTTTCGGCAAATATGGCGTCGATCCGGCAATCGGGAAACGAAATTCACATTTTCCCGCGCGAGCTTGACGTTGGCAGATGGTCGGAAGTTTCCTCGGATTTCAGCGGAAAATTGCGCCTGCTTCTCTCCGGTGACGCGCACCTGTGCTTGAAAATCGCCAAAAAAGAGGCCGCGCTCGACCTGTTGCAGGAATGCCTTTGCCGCTACCTTTCGGCAACCCCTACGGCGCCGGAAGCCCAATCTTGATTTATAAGGAAAGGATTTGCTTTTTATGAAATCGAACCGCTTTCATTTCCATGCGCTTGCGCTTGTGCTCGTATTCCTGTTGCTCCTGCCGCTGGCCGCCTGCACCGGCAAACAGGGGAAGACGCTTTTGACCCTGGATTACGACGGTGCAAAAGCAACATTCTCGGTCAATCACTACCAATTCCTGCTCTCCCGCCTGCGCGGCAATTTTGTGCGGCAGGGTGTTTCCAACAGTGCCGGAAGCGCCGACGAAGCGGCGTTTTGGGACGTGCAGGGGTATCTGGACGACACCGGTGTTTTGAAGACCTGGGATCTCTTTTACCGCGAGCAGGTATTGGAAAACTGCAAAACCTACCTGGTTGCCCTTTGGATTTTTGAAAAGAACAGCCTTACCGTTCCGGAAGACACGCGCGCGGAGATCGAGCAGGAAATGGCCGATCTTCTGGCCTATCACGGCAACGGCTCCAAGGCAAAATTGAACTCGGTTCTTGCAAATTACGGCGTCAATTACGATCTGCTCAAATCCTTTTATGAATTGGAAGCAAAAACCGCCGCCGCAATGGAGTTCCGCTACGGTGCAAACGCCTCGCTCCTGGACGCCACGGTGAAAGACCCCTACCTGAACGCCAACTATTTCCGCTACAAGCGCATCCTCTTCCCTTTTTACACCGAAACGGAAGATGAAAGCGAAACCGTACACGCAATGGCCGAGGCGGAAAAGGCGGCCGAGCGCGAAAAAGCCGCCGCGCTGTTTGCCGATCTGCAAGGCAAGACCGAAGCCGAATTTGAAGCCGCCGCTCTGGAAGCAAACGGCACCGAGGAATACACCGACGGCTATTACCTGCCCAAGAGTGCCTCGTTTGAAAGCGACGCCGATCTTGCGGCGATTGCGGAAAAGCTGAACGGAATGGAAGTTGGCGAAACCGCGCTGTTGGAGCTTTCGGACGGCGTTCAGATCATCCGCAAATACGAGCCCACGCCCGGCGCCTACGATTTGAGCGTGAACGCCGTTTGGTTTGCCTCGTTTGCAAAGGGGCTGATGACCGAGCTGTTTGCAACGGAATGCCAAAACTATGCCGATCAGATCACCGTTGAC
>CAMPBZ010000158.1 GCA_946641795.1 uncultured Clostridia bacterium | reverse complement strand
GACGTCGCAGATATGGGGCTTGATCTTCTCGCAGTAGTCGTTGACCCACGCGAGCAGACGTTCCATGGTGTAGGGCTCCGCGCCGTAAACGCCGGTCAGGGTCAGGTTTTTCCATTCCAGCAGGTCGGCAAGGTGGGCTTTCAGGTGTTCGGGGAAGAACAGTTCGCCCGCCATAATGGTTTTCTTTTGATACTTGTCCGAATAGAAGGGCGCGATCCCCTGTTTGGTGGAACCGTATTTTTTATCGGCCAGGCGCGCCTCTTCCAAAGCGTCCAGGTCGCGGTGCCAGGGAAGAAGGACGGACGCGCGGTCGCTGATCTTCAAATTTTCGGGCGTAATGGAAATGCCCTGTGACGAAACCGACTGGATCTCGTTCCAAAGATTTTCGGGGTCCATCGCAACGCCGTTGCCCAGAATGTTGACCACCTCCGGCCGGAAGATGCCGGAAGGGAGCAGGTGCAGGGCAAATTTTCCGTGCTCGTTGATAACGGTGTGACCCGCGTTTCCGCCGCCCTGGTAACGGACGACTACGTCAAAATCCTCGGTGAGAAGGTCGACCATACGGCCTTTGCCTTCGTCGCCCCAGTTAATCCCGACAATTGCACAATTCGACATAATTTCCTCCAAGATAAGATAAAATAATAAACCAATTGTATTATAGCATAGGACATTTTTTTTTGCAAGTAAAAAACGGCAATTTTTTGAAAAAAAGAAACAAAAAACGGCAAAGAAAATTGTAAAAAACATTGCAAAAAGCACCGGGATATGTTAAAATAAAACTAGACGGGAAAACCGGCGCAAAAATTGCTTTTTGCAGCCGGGATTTTCGCAAAACTATCAAACGAAAGGGGAAAAAGACAATGGCAAACAAAACCATTACGGCATCCTATGAAGCGCTGCCAAAAATTGTCAAAATCATTCTTCAAATCTTCCTCGGCGGTCTGATCGGCGGCATTTACCGCATCATCCGCTTTGCGGAAAAAGGAAATATTGTAACGCTGATCGTCGGCATTCTCTGCCTGGTTACCGGCGTTGGCAACTTTATTGCCTGGATCGTTGACCTGATCACCGAGATCACGTCGGATCGCATTACCGTTCTGGCAGACTGATCCGAAAAAATAAAATTTTGCAAAAGAAATGACCCGTTCCGGTGGGAACGGGTCGTTTCTTTTTTTGTTAAACCGAAGAAATTGCCGAGAAGACCGCGGCGCAAACGCGCACGATCCATTCGGCGTCACGCGCCGGGGATGGGGGAATGGCGTTGTATTGTTTTCTGCATTCGCTCAAAAACGCTTTGCTTGCCGCCGGTTTGGCCTGCTTTACCAGCGCCAAAAACGCGGGCAACACCTTTTTCAGCTCTTTTTCGTAGGCCTGGTGCAGCTTGTGTTTCATCCGCTCTTTCGTTGTGTGCGGATAGGTGAACGAGTCGGCAAGGTAGTGCATCAAAAGCCCCAGGCGGAAGGCGTCAAAGGTGGAGTAAAGCCCGGTTGCAAGCCCCCGCTTGATCCGATGCTCGATTTTGGACTCGGAAAACGGCAGGCAATGTCCACCGGTTACGCGCGGCGCGCGGGAGCCGACAAAAAAGGTGTGCGGCACCAGATCGGGCAGAACGTTGCCGAGCAGAAAGCCACCCTTGCGCACCGGGTGGCGGGAGAGCGCCGGCGTTTTTTCGGCAAGCGCACAACCGAGAAGAAAATGGCTGGAAGGTAACAATGGCGGTTCTCCTTTTTGAAAAGATTGGCGGTCAATGTGTGCGGCCGGTGTAAACGCGCTTCGCGTTCTCCGAAAGGATGGCGCGGCGCTCTTCGTCGGTCAGGTCGAGCGTAAAGAAGAAATCCAATTCCTGCTCGTGGCTCCACATGGGGTAATCGGTGCCAAACAGCACGCGGTCAACGCCGTATTTGCGGATCAGCTTTTCCACGCGCTCCTTTTTGTGCTCGCCCTTCATAAAGGGCATAGTAGAGGAGCAATCCACCCAAAGGTTGGGGGTTCCGGCCAGCTTTTCGGCCGCCTCCTCCCAAATCGACCAGCCCCCGAAATGCGCGCCGATGACGCGCAGGCGCGGGAATTTTTGCAAAACGGGAATGAGCCGGTTGGGGTTGGAATAATCGTAGCGGCTGTCGCCGGTGTGCATCAAAATCGGCAAATCCAGCTCCTCGCAAAGCGCGTAAGCCGGAAAAAAGAGGGGATCGTCAATGCGGTAGCCCTGAATATCCGGGTGGATCTTGATACCGTGCAGACCGAGCGCGGCAAGATCGCGCACATCGGCGGTAATATCTTCGGCGGCGGGGTGAATGGTGCCAAGCCCGACCAGCCGGTCGGGAAGCGCGGCCACAGCCTCGGCAATAAAGCGGTTGATGCTGGCAACCTGCTTTGGCGTTGTTGCAACCGATTGAATAACGAATTTGTCCACGCCGGAAGCGGTTCCGGCGGCAACCAGATCGGGAACAGTCCCGCGCCCGGCGGCAACCGTGCTGTAAAACGCGTCGGTGCCGGCAACGGCGCGCGCGGCAATTTTTTCGGGGTAGACGTGGCAATGCGCGTCCCAAACTTCAAAACCGTTGCGCATTATGCTGTCACCACCTTGCCGGCCTTTTCCAGACCGAGTTTTTTAATGGCGTTTTCGCGCATCTGATATTTGAGGATCTTTCCGGCGGCGTTCATCGGGAAGGCGTCGGTAAACTCCACGTAGCGGGGTACCTTGTGCCGCGCCATACTTGCCGCAACAAAGGCTTTCAGCTCCTCTTCGGTCATTGTTTCGCCCTCTTTCAGGATCACGCAGGCCATAATTTCCTCGCCGTACTGCTCGTCGGGAACGCCAATGACCTGTACGTCGCTCACCTTGGGATGGGTATAGATAAACTCTTCAATTTCCTTGGGGTAAATGTTCTCGCCGCCGCGGATGATCATATCTTTCAGGCGCCCCGTAATGCGGAAATTGCCCTCCGGCGTGCGCGCGGCAAGGTCGCCGGTGTGGAGCCAGCCGTCCTTGTCGATGGCGGCGGCGGTGGCCTCCGGCATTTTGTAATAGCCTTTCATAATGTTGTACCCGCGCGCCACAAACTCGCCGGGAACGTTATCCGGGCATTCCTCGCCGGTTTCG
>CAMPBZ010000157.1 GCA_946641795.1 uncultured Clostridia bacterium | reverse complement strand
TTTGTGTGTTCGTTTTTATTATCCTTTACTGCCGATCCATTTCATCGTAATCGTCACGTCGTGATCCGGCATTACAAAGGTGTATCCCCAGTAATTTTCAAAATGCGTTTGCTCAATTTTTTCGCCGTTTGCGTAAAGTT
This sequence comes from uncultured Clostridia bacterium, assembly GCA_946641795.1. GTDB lineage: Bacteria > Bacillota > Clostridia > Oscillospirales > CAG-272 > UMGS1865. The sequence goes on along the minus strand of CAMPBZ010000157.1, from coordinate 2,971 downwards.
CAAGCCCCGCGTCCATCACGATTTCGGCTTTGATGACCACGGTTTCTCCGCATTTTGCCGTTTCGGGGATCGATGTGATGATATTATCATTGTTCGGGTTTTCCAAAGTGATTTTGTAGTGAGGGCTTGCGCAAGCGCAAAGCAAAACGGCCAAAAGGATCATTGCAATACAAATCGTTTTTTTCATTTTTTTGCTCCTTTTTAAAGTTCTTTTATCGCTTCCAGGCACAATTCCAGCGCGAGGTTGATCGAGTTTGCGCCCCAGTCGCGCTCGTCGTAATGTGCGGCGTCGGCAAGCGTGTCGGCGGTGTAGAGCAGTTCGCCAAAGGTCGCGCCGCGGAACTGCGCGCAAGCCGCCAGCGCGGAACACTCCATTTCCACAACGGCACAGCCTTCCTGCCGGCGGTATTCCACCATTTGCGCGGTCTCGCGGAAGAAGCCGTCGGTCGTCCAGGTGGTGATTTCGGAAAAGGGAAGACCGCGGCGTTCCAGCACCTTGCGAATGGCGGCGCGGGCCGCTTTGGGAATATTCACAAACCGTTCGGGCGGCAGGTAGTGGTAGGAAGTCCCCTCATCCCGCAGGGCGCGCGCGGGAATGAAAAACCGGTTTTCTTCCAAGTCGGTCAGAGCGCCGCAGGAGCCGCAGGAAAGAATTTTCCGGGCGCCGTAGGCAATCAGCCAATCCAAAATTTGTACCGCGGCGGGCGCACCGACCGGGGCTTGCATCAGTGCGATCTGCTTGCCGTCCGTTTCCAATAAATAAACGGGATATTCTTTGGTGATCGAGACGAATTTGCCGGCAATTTTTGCGCCGTGCGCCTTTGCATAATCGTCCACCGCCTCGCCCAAAAAGGCGAACACTGCGCGCTCGGGCAGGCGCATTGCAAGCCGCTCGTGGTCGGGCTGAATGACCGCCGACGGGGAAGCGTCGTATTCCAAAATGGGAAGTTCGTGCTTTTGAATAGCCATCGTAATCTCCCTTCAAAGCGTGATCCAGTAGCGCTGTTCAACAACGCCCTCGGAGTTGACGATCTCGTTTTCCAAAACGCCGCCGTTCTTTTGAATGCACTTTGCCGAGGCAAGGTTGTCCTTGTCGCAGGTGATCAAAACCTTGTCGATCCCCAGTTTTCTGCATTCCAATAGGGCAAGCCGGAGCAACTCGGTTCCGTAGCCTTTTCCGCGCTCCGTGGGGCGAACGCCGTCCCCAATATGCCCGCCCTCGCGCAACAGGAAATCGTTCAGGTAGTGGCGGATGTTTACCGCACCCAAAAGACGGTTCCGGTCAACGTCCAGGAGGAAAAAGACCGAATCGGGCACCTTGTCGCCCTCGGCGGTTTGGTGTTCTAGGTGCGCAAGATAAAAGTCAAAGTCACGGTAGTCGTTCTTAAAAATGGCCCAAGGGGAGTGGTTGGTGCCGTTGGTTTCCCAATCGGCTCGCCACTCGGCAAGCATTTCGCCCAACTCCCTCTCATATTCTTTTGAAAGTTTAATCAGTTTCAGGTTCATATTTTCATTGCAAAGCGCCAATATCGTCTATCTCTCCCAAATCCCACAAAAGGCGCGAGAGCACGTATTTGTCACGGATGTCTTTGGTAAATTCAAAGGTGGAAAACAGGTCGCCCTCAATTCCAAGCTCTGTTACGGTCTTCGGCGCGCCGATCCGATCCAGAATGCGGTCGATTTCCGCTTTTTCCGGGATCTCTTCGCAGATGATCTTTCGGATCGCATCCCATTTTTCAATCAGAATGTTCAGCCGTTCGGCGTGCTTTTCGGGATTGTATTTTCCTTCTTTTTGTTCAAGCGCGATCATTGCTTCCGCGCCCTTGCCAATGTAGGCTCTCAATCTGTTTTGGTACTGCTGATAATCGAATTTTGCCACATAACGCAGGGCTTTTTCCTTGCTGGGAACAATCGCTTTTACCCGCTCGTAAATGCCGGCGCAAACCGAGGTCGCAACCGCGCATTGTATTCCGTGAAGGTCGGCTTTGGTTCCAAATTCCAGCCCGCGCATATCCCAAATATGGGAGAAATAGTGCTCGCAGCCGCTTGCCGGCCGGGAAACGCCAGCAAAAGCCATTGCCACGCCGCCAAGGATCAGCCCTTCAAACACGGCCTCCACCGCCTTGGCGTCTCGCTTCAACAGGCCGTCGGCGTTTTCTACGCATTTTTTCAGCGCCTCGCGGATCAGCTCCGCAACGCGTTCGCAATAGTATTCTCCCGTTATTTCGTGCGCAATTTTCCACTCCGCAATGCTAATGTATTTGGCAAGCATATCGCCCAGTCCTGCTTGCAGCATCCGGATCGGCGCTTCTTTCAAAATATCCGTATCGCCAATAATCACATCGGCGCATTTTGAGGGCAAAGACGTCTTCAATCCGTCCAGTTCCATTGAAGAGGAGTTCGAGGCATACCCGTCCATCGAAGGGGCGGTGCCAACAATCACATAAGGCACTTTTGCGTGCGCCGACAGGATTTTTCCAATATCGTTGATCACTCCCGAACCAACGCCGATCACAATGTCGCAATCGTTGCCCATCCGCATCACCGCTTTGCCTACGGCTTTCTCATCGGGCTGCACGGGGACGCTCAAAACCGCGCTTTGGAAGTGGATGCCCGATTGACGCAACAGCTTGCAAACGGCTTCTCCCGCCGCGGCAAAGGTGTTCCGGTCGGAAAGAACGAACGCCTTTTTGACCGGATAGGACGAAACAATTTCGGGCAAGCGGCGGATGGCGCCGCTTCCAACGATGATATCCGATACGGATAAAACGTGCGGTTTCCCGCACGGGCAAGCCACTTCGCTAAATTTTTTAAGCTGATCGATGATTTTCATTTAAGTACCTCTGCTGATTCGTTGGATACTGAACCCAGAGTGTTCGCCCTACTGCGGTGAAAGCCGCAGTAGGGCGTTTGGTACGGGCAACAGGACTTGAACCTGCACACCGGTAGGTATTGGATCCTAAATCCAACG
>CAMPBZ010000156.1 GCA_946641795.1 uncultured Clostridia bacterium | reverse complement strand
ACCAATGACCTCATGCATGTCAAGCATGCGCTCTAACCAACTGAGCTATGCCTCCAAATTGGCAACGCAACTATTATAGCATACCCGTTTTGAAAATGCAAGCCCTTTTTTTCATTTTTTTCAATATTTTTCAAAATGAAAAGAAAGCATCGGTCAAATGGTAGGGAAAATGCGTTCATATAATCGCAAAACGGTTCATATATCCTATTACAACATAACAATGGAAGGAGAACCGCTATGAACCGGAAAAAACTTACATTTCTTTTATCTGTTTGCCTGGCGTTCCTGCTTTTTTTGACCCCGTTGCAAATTTTCGGCGCCGATTTGGAAGTTGCCGCAACGCCGCAAGCCGACCTTGCGCTCAACTGCAAAAGCGCAATTTTGATGGAAGCCACCACCGGAACCATTCTTTACGAGCAGAACGCCGAGGAGGCGCTCCCGCCCGCCTCGGTGACCAAAGTAATGACCTTGCTGTTGATTATGGAAGCGGTGGACGCCGGCGCGATCAAACTGGAAGATCAGGTTACCGTTTCGGCAAACGCGGCCTCGATGGGCGGCTCGCAGGTTTACCTGAAAGAAGGGGAGCAGATGCTGCTGGAAGACCTGCTCAAAAGCGTTGTCATTGCCTCGGCAAACGACGCCGCCGTGGCGCTTGCCGAGTATGTTTGCGGCAGTATTCCGGCCTTTGTTTCGCGTATGAACGAGCGCGCCGCGCAACTGGGAATGGAGAACACGCATTTTGAAAACGTGACCGGTCTGGACGACACGGTGGAAAACCACAAAACCAGCGCCAAAGATATTGCCCTAATGTCCCGCGCGCTGATCGAGCATAAAACCATTCTGAAATACAGCTCGATCTGGATGGATACCATCCGCGAAGGCGCCTTCGGGCTGACGAACACCAACCGGCTGGTGCGCTTTTATCCCGGCTGTACCGGCCTCAAAACAGGCTCCACTTCCAAGGCGGGCTTTTGCGTCAGCGTAACGGCCGAACGCGAAAATCTTTCGCTGATCTGCGTGATTATGGGGGCCGAATCGCGCGATCTCCGCAACGCCGCGGCAGCCTCGCTCCTGGATTGGGGCTTTGCCAATTACGCGCTCTATACCGCCCCGGCCGGGGAATGCGCGCCGGTCAGGGTGGTGGGCGGAACGCTTGGCGAATGTCCGGTTTCCTATCCCCAATTTTCTTGCGTTTTGCCCAAAGCCGATGTTGGAAAAGTAACGCGCGAGGAAACGGTTGTGCAGTCGCTCCCCGCGCCGGTGGCCGAAGGGGACGCGGTTGGCTCGGTCGTCTTCCGGGTTGGCGAAAAGGAGATTGGAAGCGTGCCGGTCGTTGCCGCCGAAACGGTCTCCAAAATCGGTTTTTGGGAGATTTTGAAGCGGATAATCGCCGCTTATCTGTCGATCTGATCCCAAGTGCCTGAAAAAAGCCTTTTTTTATAAAAAAGTATTGCAAAAACGGTTGCAAATTCCGGCAAACGGGTGTATAATAAAATCATCAATTTTTTCACAAGGAAAAGGATGGAAAAAACAATGTCAATCAAGGTAAATACCCATTATCTGGAATCCTTTATCAAACCGCACGAGTACGAGGAGATCGCCCCGCAAATTCGCCTGGCCGATCAAATGCTCCGCCAGAAAAGCGGCGCCGGCAACAAGTTTCTCGGCTGGGTCGATCTGCCCGAAAATTACGATAAAGAGGAGTTCGCGCGCATTGAAGCGTGCGCCGAAAAAATCAAAAAGACCTGCCAGGTGCTGGTTGTCATCGGCATTGGCGGCTCCTATCTCGGCGCCCGCGCGGGCATTGAATTCCTGCGCTCGCCCAATTACAATCTTTTGAAAAAGGACACCCCGAATATCTACTTTGCGGGCAACAGCATCAGCGCCGACGCGCTGAACGATCTTTTGGCGCTTTGCGAAGGGAAAGATATTTGCGTAAACGTCATTTCCAAATCCGGCACCACCACCGAGCCTGCCGTTGCTTTCCGCGTATTCCGGAAACTTTTGGAGGATAAATACGGCAAAGAGGGCGCAAGAGAGCGCATTTTCGTTACCACCGACCGCGCGCGCGGAACGCTCAAACAGTTCTCCACCGAGGCCGGCTACGAGACCTTTGTCGTCCCGGATGACGTTGGCGGCCGTTTCTCGGTTTTAACCGCTGTGGGGCTTCTTCCCATTGCCGTTGCCGGGATCAACATCAAAAAGCTGATGGAAGGCGCCGCAGCCGCAATGAAGACCTATACCACGCCCGATTTGGAGCAAAACGATTGCTACCGCTACGTTGCCGCCCGCAACATTTTGTACCGCAAGGGCAAAACGGTTGAGGTGCTTGCAGGATACGAGCCGTTTGCGCTCCTTTTCAACGAATGGTGGAAACAGCTTTACGGCGAAAGCGAAGGGAAGGACAGAAAGGGCATTTTCCCGGCTTCGGTCATTTTCTCCACCGATCTGCACTCGCTCGGCCAGTTCATTCAGGACGGCAACCGCATTCTTTTTGAAACGGTGCTCAACATTCAGGATACCAAAAAATCCTTTGCCATTCCCAACGATCCCGCAAACATTGACGGGCTGAACTTCCTTTCTGGCAAGGATTTGGACGACGTGAAGCGGACGGCTACCATTGCCACCGTTTTGGCGCACGTGGACGGCGGCGTTCCCAATATTCTGATCGACCTGAACGAACGGAGCGAATTTGCGCTTGGCGAGCTGATCTACTTCTTTGAGCTTGCCTGCGCCATTTCCGGCTACGTTCTCGGCGTCAATCCGTTTGATCAGCCCGGCGTGGAATCCTATAAGAAAAATATGTTTGCGCTCCTCGGCAAGCCCGGATACGAAGATTTGCGCGAAGAACTGAACAAACGGTTAACGTTTTAAGAAAAATCGGTGAAATCCCGGAAAAAGCCCTTGACTTTTCCGGAAGGAATTGCTATAATAAAAGTACGGAGCCGGTATTTGCCGGGTTCGACTTGTGGGAGGTATTACTTATGTTGAAATTGATCGTCGGCGTAAAAGGAACGGGAAAAACAAAAACCCTGATCAACCTTGTAAACGGCGCCCTGGAAGTTACCAAAGGGGACGTTGTTTGCATTGAAAAGGGAAACAAGCTCAGATATGACATCAAACCGGCCGCTC
>CAMPBZ010000155.1 GCA_946641795.1 uncultured Clostridia bacterium | reverse complement strand
GTTCTTCTCGGCGCGGGGGCGGGCGTTTTCCTGCTCTTATTGGGAAGCGGCTGGTTTGCCAAACAGCAAACCGCCGAGCCGGAAAAATCGCTTTCTTCCGCCGAGGAGCTTGCGCTCTACCGCGCCGAGCTGGAACAGCGCATTGCCAACCTTTGCGCGGCGGTGGAGGGGGTGAGCGCCGTGCGCGTTTCGGCAACCCTTTCGGGCGGGTTTGAAACGGTTTACGCCACCGAAACAAAGAACGGCGCCCAGGTTTACGCCACCATTGGGAGCGGCTCCTCGGCCAAGGCGCTGGTGGTTGCGCAAAACCCGCCCGAAGTGACCGGCATTGGCGTTGTTTGCCGCGGCGGGAACGCCCCCGCCGTTCGGAGTACGCTGACCGCTCTGCTCTCGGCGGCCTTTCGCGTTCCCACCAACCGGATCAGCATTGCGGAGGCCGGGTAACTTTTTCCGCCGTTCCGGCATATTTGCCGCGCCCCCTTCATATAGTGTAACAAATCCAAAATGGAACTTTGAAACAGGAGGAATTCCCTATGAAAGAAAAAACAACCGAATTGCGTACGACCGAAGAGGCCGCGCCGCAGGAGAAAAAGCCCGGCAAGTTCCGCCGGATGATGGCAAAATTCGGGCGCAGAAACGCCATTATCACCGCCTCCGTCCTGCTGATCGCCGCGGCAGTTCTCGTCAACTGGCTCCTCTTTGCCAACGGAAGCAAAAAGGCCACCGGCTACCAGGGATACGACAACAAAGGAACCGAGCAATCCCAGGGGAGCGAGCAAACCGAAAAAACGACCGCCGATGCCTACTTTTCGGCCACGCAGGTCAGCCGCCAGCGCGCGAGAGACGAAGCCCTGGAAGTTTTGCAATCGGTGGTTGACAACGCCGAGGCGGCGGAAACCACCAAGAACGAGGCTTTGACCGGCATTGCCACCATTGCCGACGAAATTCGCAAAGAGGCCGATATGGAATCGCTGATTACGGCAAAGGGATTTGAACAATGCGTTGCCGTTCTCAACGGAAACAGCGTCAGCATCATCGTCAAGGCGGACGATTTGCAGCCTTCCCAGATCGCGCAGATCAACGAGATCGTTTACACCAGCACCGGAATTGAGCCTGCAAACGTTACCATCATTCGCAAATAAAGCAAGAACCCGGCGGTCGGAAAGACCGTCGGGTTCTTATTTTTTCAATGCTCAATTTGCAAAAGGACAGCCCAAAAAGGCGTTTTTACCGATCTTCATTCCCGCGGGCATTTGCACCTCGGCCAAGGCGGTGCATCCGGCGCAGGCGGCGTCCCCGATCTCGGTACAGCCTTGCGGCAGGGTCAACCGGCAAAGCGCGGTACATCCCGCAAGCGCCCGGCCGCCCACCGATTGCAGGGTGTCCGGGAGCGAAAGCTCGGTCAGCGAGGCGCACTCGTAAAGCGCAAAATCGGGCAATTCCGCGCACCCTTCCAAAAGGGTGATTTTTTTAAGGAACGCGGGATAAAAGCCTTTGGAAAAGGCCGGTTTGGTCGCGCCGAAAAGATAGCCGAGAAAGTTTGTGCGTTCCGAGGGCTCGCCCGTTTGCTTTTCCGGGGACGTGCCGATGAACGGGAGTTGCAGTTCGGTCAGGCTCCGGCAATCGCGCAAAGCGGCAAACCCGATTTGCGTCAGCCCCGTACCAAAGCGGAGGCTTTGCAGAGAAGCGCACCCGTCAAATGCCTTTTCGCCAACTTTGGAAAGCGTTTCGGCATTGACATAGCGCAATTTTTCGCAACCGGAAAAGGCGGAGGCGCCCAGCGCGCTTCCCGCCGGCAATTCCAGCGCGACAAGCCCGGTACAACCGGACAGGGCGTTTTCCGGCAGGCAAAGCGTTTGCGCCGGGGCAAGCACTTTGTAATAGCGGAGCGATTTCAACGCGGGCAGACGGTTGCCAACCGAAGTGGAGGCGCCCCAAAGAACGCCGAGGTAGCCGCCCGCGGTCGGAAACGGGGCGCAAAGCGCGGTCAGGGCGGTGTTTTTCAAAATATCGGCGCCGTAGTCGGTAATCGTTTCGGGCAGGATGAGAACGCTCAAATTCAAGTTTGCAAAAACACCATCGGCAATGGCGGTCACCGGGCAGCCGCCCAGCGTTCCGGGTACGCGAACGGCCTCGCTGGTGCCGCGGTAGGCGGTCAGAATTGCCGTTTCCCCTTGCAGTTCGTATGAAAAATCGGTTTGCGGCGTTTCTTCTACATCGTCAAATACGGCCGCAAGCGCGGCGGCATAGTCGGTATCGTTGGGCGCCGGCTCGGTTTGGGGCATCGGCTCCGGGAGGTCTGGTAGCGTTTCGGGCTCGGTTACGCCTTCGGTTTTGGCGGCACAAGCGGCAAGCAACAGGCAGCCGCACAACAACAAAAGCAGGATGCGCTTCATCTTTCCAAACTCCTTTCTGCCGGTTTCTATGGATAGTGTACCACATTTCGGCGCGATCTGCAAGTCTTTTTTCAAAAAAGACGGCGCCGCTCTTGTAAACCGGGGGCGAAAATGATATAATAAGAATATCGCTATGGAAAGGGGGCGCGGTATGGATTTTGAAATTTCGGCAAACGAGGCCGGAAGCACGGTAGGCGCGTTTTTGAAATCTCGCCTTGCGCTTTCCACCAAGATGATGAAATACCTGAAATACCGCGCCGACGGCATTCTGGTAAACGGCGAGCGTGTAACCGTCCGGCGGGTTTTGCAGGCGGGCGACCGCCTTTGCGTTGCCACCTGCGACAGTACCGACCAGCCCCTTTTGGAACCGGTCGAGCTGGAACTGCCCCTTCTTTACGAGGACGAAGACCTGGTGGTGCCGAACAAGCCGGCAAATATGCCCACTCATCCTTCGCACGACCACTACCGCGATACCGTTGCCAACGCGCTTGCCTTTCGCTACCGCAAGCTGGGTGTTCCGTTCGTCTTTCGCCCGGTCAACCGGCTGGACCGCGACACCAGCGGGCTGTTGCTGATTGCCCGCAACAAGCTTGCCGCCGGGCGCCTGACCGCCGCAATGCAGGCCGGCAAAATCCAAAAGACCTACCTTGCCGTTTTGCGCGGGGACGACCTGCCGCCATCGGGCAGGATCGAAAAGCCGCTCCACCGCACCGAAAAAAGCATTATCGTGCGGGAGGT
>CAMPBZ010000154.1 GCA_946641795.1 uncultured Clostridia bacterium | reverse complement strand
GGTGGCAATGATATCAAACTTGCCCTGCGTTTCGGTTACACCAAAGGGCTGGTTGACGATGAGTTTGAGGGTTTCCAGACCGAAGTAGTCGTCAATATCTCTACCATTGATGGTAATTGCGCCGGTGCCCGGAATAATGCGGACACGAGCAATGGATTTTTTTCTTCTGCCGGTTCCGTAGAAATAGGGTTTAGCACTGGTATACATTCGTGTTTTCCTTCCTTTCTCTCAATTAAAACTCGTAAGCTTCCGGCTTTTGCGCTTCGTGCTTATGAGCTTCGCCGGCATAAACCTTCAAGCGGGTGAAAGCCTGCGCGCCGAGCGAGTTTTTGGGAAGCATTCCCTTTACAGCCTGCTCCATAGCCAGCGCGGGATTTTCCTGCATTAAGGTTTTGTACTGCACCTTTTTCAGGCCGCCGATATAACCGGAGTGGTGGATCATATACTTTTGCTCCAACTTTTTGCCGGTCAATTCTGCTTTTTCTGCGTTTACGATGATAACGAAGTTTCCGCAGTCAACATGGGGGGTAAATTCGGGAGCGTTTTTGCCGCGCAGAAGGTCGGCCGCCGCAACAGCGGTTTTGCCGAGGGGTTTGCCGGCTGCATCCAGAATGTACCACTTGCGGACCACAGTTTCTTTTTTCTGCATAAATGTGGACATTTGAAATTCCTCCAATAATTAGTGTATCTTTTTCATGCTTGCCCATTATAGCATAGGCAAAACCCTTTGTCAAGGGGTTTTACAAAACTTTTTTCAAAATTTTAATTTAGCAGGTACTTTTCTCTCGTTTTCTCGCGTTTTTGCTCTTATTTCGCCTGTTTTCCTGCTTTTCAAGTCAAAAATTGAACCCCTCCCGCAAAACCTTGCGGAAGGGGTTGAAAAGCGGTTTTTCAGTTGGAAGACCGGCCTTGCGCCGTTTGCCGCAGGATCTCTTCCAAACGGTCGATAAAGATTTTCTTATCAAAATGCGCTTCGTAAAATGCGCGTGCGTTCAGGCCCAGCTGCTCCTTATTGGGGCATTCGAGAAACGCGTTGATGTTTTTAACCAGTTCTTCCACGTTTTCCGCCTCGCCGCAAAAACCGCAATCCGCCGCCCGGATCACCTCGGCGGTCTCACCGTCAATGGCGCCGATGATCGGCTTTTGCGCCGCCATATAGGATTGCACCTTCCCCGGCAACGTGTAGCTTAAAACGGGGTCTTTTACCAATGTTACCAACATGGCGTCGGCTTTGGCGTAAAACTCAGACATTTTCTCCACGGGTCGGCGGCCGTAAAAGATGACGTTGGGAAGCTCTTTCGCCTCTTTTTGCAGGCGTTCCAGCTCCGAGCCGCCCCCTACAATGTGGAAACGGACGTTTTGCCCCTGCATCTCTCTTGCGGCACCGATGATGGTGTCCACGCTTTGCGCCGCGCCGATATTCCCTGCAAACAACAGGTTGATGTTTTCCTCCGGCTGATGGTAGGGCAATTTTTCAAACAGGCTTTCGGCATATTGCGGAAGATACCCGATTTGGGAAACGTCAGCCATTCCGAATTGATCTCGGAAATACTCCCGGAACGAGCGGCTGGTAACTAAAATCCGATCTACCGAACGATATATGCGTTTGGAGACTCCATGGAAGATTTTATAAACCAAAGATTTCCGTTTGACTCCGCCGGTGACCAGGCTTTCCGGCCATAAATCCAGGCAATACAAAACCACCGGGGTTTTATATTTTTTTCGGTATGTAATGGCAGGCTCCGCCATCATGACCGGGCTGAGCTGGTTGACAAAAACAACGTCAAACGGTTTTCCATCTGACGCTTTGAGGCGCTTGACATATTTTTTTGCCAGGTGAGAATAGGAAAAATAGTTCAAAGAGCGGTGGACAACGCCCTTTTTCCGCGGGTGGATCGGGCAACGGTGAATGGTAACACCGTCTTTGACCTCATCCGCTTTTTGGTGATTTTCGTATCCTTTGTAAATCGTTCCCTCCGGATAGTTGGGCTCCCCGGTCACAACGGTAACCTCGTGCCCCCGCTTGACCAGTTCCTCGCAAATGTCATGCACGCGGAAGGGTTCCGGATAATAATATTGAGAAATAACAAGAATTTTCAACTTACCGTTCTTTGAAACCTCACAATCGTCGTTTCTTCCAAGTGCAACTCTTCTGTCTTTTGATCCTTGGTAAAAAACAGCCAAATTTCGACTAATACCATTTTATCATATAAAACCGGTTCTTTTTTAAAAATAGACAAAAAACGTCTGTAATCAGGCCGCAAAAGGCGGCGGAAAACCGCCGCCGGTTTCAGCCGGTAAACATTTGCGTCCAATAATATCCGTCGGCATAATATCCAACGCCGATCTGCTTGAAGGATGCGTTCAGAATATTGGCGCGATGCCCTTCCGAGTTCATCCACCCCTCCACCACCGCCTGCGGGGTGCGGTAGCCTTTGGCAATGTTCTCCCCCGCCGTCCGGTAGGAAATGCCAAACGCCTTCATCATATCAAACGGCGAGCCGTAGGTGGGGCTGGTGTGCGAAAAGTAGTTTCGGTCGTGCATATCCTTGGATTTATACCGCGCAACGCGGGAAAGCTCCCAGTTTTCGGAAAGAGCGGAAAGCCCGTTCTTTTGCCGGATCTCGTTGACCAGCCGGATCACTTCCCCTTCAAAATCGGTCACATCGGTATCGGTCAGCGGAATATACAGCGTATCGCCGGGGTAGATCAAATCGGGGTTTTGAATATGCCTGTTTGCCGAAATGATCTCGGAAAGTCCAACGCGGTAGCGCACCGCCATTTTCCACATCGTGTCGCCGGGAACAACGGTGTGCTCAACCGTGGTAACGGCCGCGGGCACCGCGGCGTCGGCACTTGCAAAAACCGGGCAAATTCCGCAAAGAACGGCGGCAAAAAGCACAAAAGAAAGTATTTTTTTCATAGTTTTTATCGTTTTCTCCTTTCAGTTCGGGGCAAATTTAGTTTTCCCGCTTCTTTTCCCGTTCAGTAAAGCAGATTTGGGCAAAATACGCCAACTATTTCCATTCATAATCGACAAATTGCCGCAAACAATAGTAACAGAGCGCGGCTCGGCCGTTGCTCAATGATATAGATAATCGAATGGCCGCATATCTGTGTTTCGTTCTTTGAACGGTTCGCAGAAACGCGGACCGTTCGGAAAAGGAGAAAAACACAATGGCAAGCAACAAGTCTCAGGCCA
>CAMPBZ010000153.1 GCA_946641795.1 uncultured Clostridia bacterium | reverse complement strand
CTTTGCGATGCCGGCAACTCGGTTGTGGTGATTGAGCACAACCTGGATGTGATCAAGTGCGCCGACTGGATCATCGACCTCGGCCCCGAGGGCGGCGACGGCGGCGGCACGCTGATCGCCCAGGGAACGCCGGAGCAGGTGGCGGAAAACGAACGCTCCTACACCGGCCAATACCTGAAAAAATGGTTTGAAAAAGCCAAAGAAAAGAGCGAATAAGAAAAAAGCGGATCCCGCAAGGCCGGGGTCCGCTTTTTCGTTCAATCATTCCCACAGGCAATTTCCGCGCCGATCGCGGTCAGCTTTTCCACCAGTTGCGGGTACCCGCGCTCAATGTGGCGGATGTCGTAAAGTTCTGTCATTCCCTCGGCGCACAGCCCAGCAATCACAAGTGCGGCGCCACCGCGCAGATCGGTCGCGCGGACGCGCGCCCCGGTCAAACGGTCGCCGCCGGGAAAATCGGCAAAATCCTTTCCTGGCAAGATCCTGCCGCCCATCCGTTCCAGCTCGGCAGTATATTGAAATCGACTGTTCCAAACGCGCTCGTAAATGCGCCCGCCCCCGCGCGAAAGGCAAAGGAGGGGCGCAAACTGCGGTTGCATATCGGTTGGAAAGCCGGGGTAGGGCGCTGTTTCCAAAACCGTTCCGTAAAGCGCGCCGGTGCGCTTTGCGGTCAGGTGACTTTCCGAAACCGCAATTTCCGCACCCATTTTGCGCAGGGGCAAAAGCACCGGGTCGAGGTGCGCGGGGCAAATGTCGTCCAGCCGCAAGCCGCCGCCCGTCCCGCAAACGGCACAAAGGTAGGTGCCGGCCTCAATCATATCGGGAATGATGCGATAGCGTGTTCCGTGGAGCCGGGAAACGCCGTCGATCCGGATGGTGGAAGTCCCCGCACCGGCAATTTGGGCGCCGCAGGCGTTCAGAAAGTTCGCAAGATCCACAATGTGCGGCTCGCGCGCCGCGCCGGAGATTATGGTGGTTCCCTCGGCAAGCGCGGCGGCAAGAATGCCGTTCACCGTTGCGCCAACGGACGGGAAATCCAGGCGGAGCTTTGCACCCCGCAACCCGCCCGGCGCGCTTGCGCACAAAAGATTTTCTTCCGGAGCGATCACGGCGCCCAGCGCTTCAAGCAACCGGAAGTGCTGGTCAAGCGGCCGCGCACCAAAATCGCACCCGCCGGGCAGGCCGGTCGTCGCGCGCCCGAAGCGCCCCAATCCAGCCCCCAAAAGGTAGGCGGAAGCGCGCAGTTCGGTGGTCAGGTTCAAGGGTACGGCGTCCGGGTCGGCGTTTTTGGTGTTGATGCGAATTGCGGTGGGCGAGATCCGTGTGAGCTCGGCGCCCATTTGGCAAAGAATTTGCAGGGTGGTTTCAATATCGGTAACCGGGGGCAGGTTTTCCAGCACGACCTCGTCGCGCACCAAAAGGAGCGCAAACAGAATGGGCAGGGCGGCGTTTTTCATTCCCCCCACCCGAACCGCGCCGGAAAGTTGCCTGCCGCCCCGGATCAGAAAATGCGGTGCCATGGCAAAAGAATTTCCTTTCCCGATTTTTCCCCCGCAGGAATGGAAATGACCGTTTTTTGCACCCTGTACGGCGCGAAAAACGGTCATTTGCTTGTATCATCCTCTGCTTGCGGGCGAAAAACCGAAGTTCTTTCACCACAAGTATATGCAAAAAAATCAGGTTGTGCCATCCCCCACGGGCAGACGGTCGCGGAAAAAGGCAACGGCAAGATCCACTACCAAATTGTAACTGCGCGCGCCCGCCTCGGCTCCCTGCGAGTGCAGATAGAGATCGTTGATCTGCTCGCTTGCCGTGCCGATGACGTTTTCGCGGTACTGCTCAAAAAAGACGGCGTAGGCGCGCTCCTCCTTCTGCACGCGAACGTCCAAACGGCTCCAAGCGTCCTGCCAAAGCTCGTAATCGGCCGAATACAGCGCGTTGGAAACGTACTCGTAAAGATTGAGGTAGCCGCTGTATTGCAAGTAGGCGTCGTCCGAGGAGTAGCAAACCAGAAAGGCGATCAGATTGGCCTCGTCCTCCCTTGCAACGCCGCGCTGGTGCGCAAGCTCGTGCGCCGCGGTGAAGGGAATACAGTAATCGGGAAAGTCGGTGTTGATGTTCGCCTCGCCGGTAAAAAAGGTGTAAATGCCGGTGATGTGCGCGTAGGAGAAGAGTTTGCCGGTCAACAGCGGCTTGACGCGGCTGTAAAAATGGTCGGGGAAGGCTTTGCCAACGGTGTAGTTTTCGTAGGCGTTCATCAGTTTCCGGTTCAGCTCGGCAATCGTGTAGGGCATGATCGTAGCGCCGGAATTTAATTGCTCCAATCCGTCGGCAAGATCGTTCAGCTTCTCGGTCAGCAACAGCGCGGTTTGGTAAAGTTCTTCCGTTTCAACGGGGGTGCGTTCCAAACCCAGCTTTTCATCCAGCGTGGTTCCGTAGTAGCCCGGCGCAAAACAAAGGACAAACAAAATCGCCACCAAGCAGACCAGCGCCGCGACCCGCCCGAAAAAGACGCGCACGGCCGCCGCACTTTTGGAATGGATGCGAATGACGCGGTAAATGACGATCCCGAGAAAAACGGGAAGGAAAAGAAGCAAAAGCTCGGCAAAGGAGAAGGGGAGCAGAACGGTCAAAAAGGAGAGGATGCGCCGGCCGACACTGCTGATCCACCGGTTGAACCAGTCGGCAAACGCCGGAATGCGGACAAAGAAGAAATAAAGGAGCAGGCAGGCCGCGGCAAGCGCGTAAAGCAATTTGCAAAAAAGCGATATTTTCACAGGTTTCCGGGGTGTTTCCATCAGCCGTTCTCCTTTCTGTTTTTTCAAACTCAATCGTCCGGCAGTTTCAAATCCGGAAAAAGCAGGTTTATCAGCGCCGCAAAATCGGGCGGTGGCGGCGCGGTCAGGGTCAAAATTTCCCCGGTGGTCGGGTGGGGAAAGGTCAATGTATAGGCGTGGAGCGCCTGGCGGGGAATGCGGTCGTCGGCGGTTCCGTAAAGGTCGTCCGAAAGGATCGGGCAACCAAGCGAGGCAAAGTGAACGCGCAACTGGTGGGTGCGGCCGGTCAGCGGCCGTGCGGCAACCAACGAACAACCGGCGGCTTTTGCCAGCACGCGGTATTCGGTGGCGGCCGGCTCCGCGTCGGGCGCATCTGGGGAACAAACCTCCCGCACGATAATGCTTTTTTCGGTGCGGTGGAGCGGCTTTTCGAT
>CAMPBZ010000152.1 GCA_946641795.1 uncultured Clostridia bacterium | reverse complement strand
GATCCCGTCGCGCACCTCCCAGGTCAGGTTTAACCCCTTGCCGTTGTTTTCCAGCTTTTCCACCACGCGCAGGCTTTGGCGGTAATGGGTAAAGTCCTTGGAAAACAGGCGCTGCATTTCCATCTCTCCTGCGTGGCCGAACGGAGTATGCCCCAGGTCGTGCCCCAGCGCCGCCGCCTCGGTCAAATCCTCATTCAGGCGCAGACCGCGGGCAATGATGCGCGCGATTTGCGTGACCTCCAAGGTATGCGTCAGGCGCGTACGGTAATGGTCGCCCACCGGTGCCAGAAAGACCTGCGTTTTGTTCATCAGCCGCCGGAAGGACTGGCTGTGAATGATGCGGTCGCGGTCGCGCTGAAACTCGGTGCGCACCTCGCAAGGGGTATAGGGGTAGTCCCTGCCCCGCGTTTGCGACGTTAAAAAAGCGTAGGGGGAAAGGGTCTGTTTTTCAAGTTCCAAGAAAAAATCTCTGGTTGTCATCGTCATCTTTCACTCCTCAAAATTCAGTCAAAAATAATATACGCGAAAAAAAGGCAAAACACTCTTTTTTTCGCGTATTTTTTCAAGAAAAATCAATTTTCGGGGGCGATTGGCAAAAACAGCTCGCCAACCGGCTTTGGCGCTACCGTTCCGCCGGTCATTTCGCGCAGGCGGAAGAGCAAGGCCTCCTCCTGATCGGCTCGCACGGTGAAGCGCACCGTGACCAGCGCCGAAAACTCCGGCTTTTGCGCCTCGGCACCGAATTTGGGCAGTTCGGCAAGGAGCCGGTTGTAATCGGGATAGGAACACACGGCCTCCCAAATCCGGCATTTTTCCAGCGTGACCGCGTGCGCTTCACGCACGGCCAGCATTGCCGCCTTGGAATAGCACCGCACAAGACCTCCGGCGCCGAGCAGAATGCCGCCGAAATAGCGGGTGACCACGACCATTGCGTTGCTGACGCCCGATTTTTTCAGAACATCCAGCACCGGAACGCCGCCGGTTCCCTGCGGCTCGCCGTCGTCCGAACAGCGCATTACCACATCGCCCTGCAAGCGATACGCCCAAACGTGATGCCGTGCGTCTGGGAATTTTGCGCGGATCTCTTTGAGATAATTTTGCGCCTCTTCCTCGGTGGAAATCGGTTTTGCTCGACCGATGAAGACCGATTTTTTCTCTTCCAGCTCGGCAACGCCTTCGCGCTCCAAGGTGACACGGCGCTCGATTTGCTCACTCATCGCTTTGCTCCTTCCGGTTCAGATCGTAGGCGCGGAGAGCGCCGTACGTTTTGGCATCTACCGTTGCGACCACCTCAATCTCTTCCGCGCCATATTGCACATCCTCCACAACGGCGTCCCGGTACAGCCGGTTGAGCACACCTGCCTGGGCGTTGGGAATGCGGAAGGTGACGCGGCGTTTGCCCGCCTGCAAGAGATCCTGCAACTCGTTCAGCAACCGGTTGACGCCCTGCCCGGTTTGCGCCGAGATGGAGACCGTGCGCCGGTTGGGCGCCACCGTTCCAACGGCGCGGAAGGCTTCGCTTGCACCGAGATCGCACTTGTTATAAACGCAGATCATCGGCTTTTCGGCGGCGCCAAGCTCCTCCAAAAGCGTTTGCGTGGTTTCCAGCTGCGCCTGATGTTCGGGGTCGGAAGCATCCACCAACAGCAAAATTGCATCGGCGTAAACGACTTCGTCCAGCGTGGAGCGGAAGGCTCGGATCAAATGGTGCGGCAGTTTGCGGATAAAGCCGACGGTATCGGTAAGAAGCACGGTGCTTCCGTCCGGCAAGGTCAGCTTGCGGGTGGTGGGGTCCAGCGTTGCAAACAGTTTGTTTTCGGCCAAAATGCCGGCGCCGGTTAAATAATTGAACAGGGTAGACTTTCCCGCGTTGGTGTAGCCGACGATAGCGATTTTGGGCGTTTGACTGCGATCCCTTGCCGCGCGCATGGTGCGGCGGGTGCGGTCAAGATCTTCCAGCTCGGCCTCCAACGCGGCAATGCGGCGTTTGAGATGCCGGCGGTCGGTTTCCAGCTGGCTTTCACCGGGGCCGCGCGTGCCGATGCCGCCGCCCAGACGGGAAAGCTCTGCTCCCCGGCCGATCAGGCGCGGTGCGGTGTATTTGAGCTGTGCCAGCTCCACCTGCAATTTGCCCTCGCCGGTGACGGCGTGGAGCGCGAAAATATCCAAAATGAGCATGGAGCGGTCGATCACGCGAACATCGTTCCCGATAGCGTCCTCCAAATTGCGGATCTGTGCCGGGGAGAGTTCCAGATCAAAGACGACCAGCCCCGCCTCGTATTCCCGGCACCAGTAGGCAATTTCGGCAACCTTGCCGGAGCCAACGCAGGTGCGAGGATCGGGGTGCGTCTTGGTTTGCATGACCTTAACGGCACATTTGCCGCCCGCCGTTTCCAAAAGGGATTCCAGTTCGGCAAGCCCTTTTTCGGTTTCCTCGGGGTCTTCGTCAATGCAAAGCCCGACCAAAACCGCAAGCGGAGGCTCTTCCTGCCCTTGAACGAACAACTTGTTGGGTTCTATCATATTTTTTCCTTTCGTTTGGATCGATCAACGGAAAAAGCAAGCGCGGCAGAAACTGCGCGCGCTTGCTTGATTTGCCCCCGAAAATTACTTCCGGAAATTTGCCAATCTCTTCTTGAACTTGTCAACACGGCCGCCCGCGTCAACAAACTTCTGTTTTCCGGTAAAGAACGGATGGCATTTGGAGCAAATATCAACTCTCAAATCGCCGCCCTTGGTGGACATGGTCTCAACGACCTCGCCGCAAGCGCACCGAATAGTGCACTTTTCGTACTTCGGATGGATGCCTTCTTTCATTTTTTTACCCTCATTTCTTAAATTTGATGTTCTTTGACATCGCTTCGCATCAGGTGGCTTGCGCCTTTGTGCGACAGATATAGATATTATAGCATATCGGTTTTGAAATTGCAACACTTTTTTCGGAAAAAACATAATTTTTTTGAAAAAAAAGCATCTGCGTCATTTGCACGCGGATGCTCCTTTTTTGTGGCATTCTGTCCACAGAAAATCGAATAAAGGTAAGGAGCAGGTGCTCCGGAAGAATTAAAGCGAAACTCAACAATTTGCAGAACCTGCAAAGGGAAAGTTTTCTTTCTCTTTTTCAGTTCAAGCACTCGGTCTATTAGTATCGGTCAGCTGAACACATTACTGTGCTTACACCTCCGACCTATCAAACTCGTAGTCTACAAGTGACCTTATCCAGTCAA
>CAMPBZ010000151.1 GCA_946641795.1 uncultured Clostridia bacterium | reverse complement strand
CGAGGATCTTATGCAGAATGACCTCGTTTTCCTGCACCGTTCCGTAAATATCGCCGGGACCAATTTTATCGCCCTTCTTTTTTGCCGGCACAAAATGCCAGACCTTGCTGCGGTCCAGCGCCTTTTCGTCAATGCCGCGGATCAGGTTGGACCCGTATTTAACGCGCATTGTCTCCAACGGGCGTTGAATTCCGTCAAAAATATTGGTCAAGAGCCCCGGACCGAGTTCCACCGAAAGAGGTGCGCCGGTGGATACCACGCGGTCGCCGCGACCGAGTCCCGCAGTCTCTTCATAAACCTGAATCGACGCGCGATCCCCGTGCATTTCAATAATTTCGCCGATCAGCCGACTCTCGCCGACGTGGACCACGTCAAACAGGTTGGCTTCTCTCATTCCCTCGGCAATGACCAGAGGTCCGGATACTTTGCGAATTTTTCCTTCGACCATTTTCAGGTTATTTCCTTTCTTCGTTTTCCGTTTGTGCCGCTTCGTTGTTCTTAAACAGGATATCCGCTCCGACGGCACGTTCCACCGCCTGACGCAGATTGTTCATTCCATAGCCGGAAGAACCGCCCGGCGCGGGAATGGAAACGATTGCCGGCAGGGGCAGATCACGGTATTTTGCCGTTTCTTCCTCCATTTTTTCGGCATAATCCTCGGTGAGGAAGATGACGCCGTACTCCTGCGAACGCGCCATGGAATGCAGTTCCTTTGTTGCCTCGGCCACCGAGGCAGCCTCATGAACCGAAAATCCCAGCGCCATGAAACCGAGAACGGCATCCCGATTTCCGATAATTCCGATTTTATAGTTCATTCACGCGGATCCTTTCTCCGATGATTTTCGGGGATAACCCGGCTTCCACCCCCGCCAGAACGATGCGCAAATTGCGCACTTCGTACTCGACCGAGGCAAGATAAGCAAGCAAAACCTCCTGGCCGAACACCAGCCACTTTGCCTGCCGGATGGACGAGATCCAGAAATTGTCGGCCGCGCGTTCCACCGCCGTCAGAGAGGACGAAGTGCCAAGCCCTGCGGCAAACCGGCTGTAATCGGTCCGGCCGGCCATTTCCCAAAAGGCGCCTTCCCCTTCATTATAGGCGATCTCCAAAAAATCTTTTTCCAGGTCGCCGCCCTCAATAAAGGCGTCGCGCAGCATCAGTTTTCCGGCCTCCTCGCTTCTCATCCGCAGCAGGCGCAGGCAGGTGAGCAGGTTGGTCAGGTCAATTTTTTGTTTTACGATCTGCCGGGCAAACTTGTTTTTGCCCGCGTCGGCAAGCATTGCCGCATAGCAGGCGCGATCCAAAATCAGATCCACCCATTGCGGATTGCCGTTTTTGCTGAACGCATCGCTCGCTTCGCGCGCGGCATCGGCAAAGGGTTCCTCTAAACTTTCAAACTCGTTTTTTTGTGCGCAGGCCAGTACGGTTTGCACGTTGAGATTGCCGAAATCAAACAGCATTCCCGCAGGGTCTACCCCACGCTTGACGCATTTGATTGCCGCTTTGATGTTGTTGCAATCGTACTGCCACCGAAAGATGCGCACAAACGGCGCGTCCTCGGTTCCCTCCTGCACCTCGGCATACGCCGTGCGCAAGCGGGAGAGGAGCGTATCCTCGCGCAAAAAGGCGCCCGTTTCGGGATTGCGCTTGACCTCTACGCCAAACTCGGCAAGCAGTTCCACGCAACGTTCCAGATCCGGCGCGGCGATCAGGCGCTCCAATTTTTCGCGCCCGATCAGGGCGTTTTCCAGGGCGCTGACCCGCGCGCAGGCAAACAGGTAGTCTTCCATGTTCTTCCGCCTTTCCCGTTACGGCGTTTCGGCCGCGAAAAGGGTGCGGCTGACGTTGGTTTCCAGCTCGCGCCGCAACAGCGAAAAGAGCATTTCCAACGAGCAGTTGGATTCCACTTCCCCGTACCGCAGGATGGCGCCGCCGCGAATGTTGACGGTATCCCCGGCCAGGACGATCTTGTTCAGGTTCTCCTTGCCGATCTTGCCGGAAAGCGTTTTGCAAACGCCCTCAACAACTGCTTTGCCAATGGCTTTGCGGTCTTCGGCGTTCAAAAGGATCTCGCATTTTTCGGCAACCGCTTCTTCCTCTGCTCCGTAAAGGGCAAGGTTTTTCTCCTCGGTGGAAAACAGCTCCTCGATTGCCGCGGAGAGCAGACCGATCACCAGTTTGGCGTAGTCCTCTTTGGGCAGGTTTTCAATTTTTTCAAACGCGCTTTGGAAAACCGTTTCGATCAGTTCGCTCCGCTTTTCACCAACCAGGTTTCGCCCCGCCATTGCGGCCGAAGATTTGGCGCGCACCAACAGGTCGCCGGTTTTTTGCGCGGTTTCCCGCTCGCCGGAAGCGCGGATGGCGGCAACTTTTTCGTCATATCCGGCTCGGATACGGTCGCAATCCGCCTGCGCCGCCGCGAGGATCTCGTTTGCCTGGTCGTTCGCCGCGGCGATAATTTTTTCCGTAATTCGATTTAATCCGTTCGTAGCCAACGGTTTTTCTCCTTTCCGTTTTGCTTTTTCCGTTACTTTTCTCCGATTTGATTACGCAAACAGAATGAGCAACAGCGAAACAAGGACTGCGAAAATGGCATAGGTTTCTACCAGAGAAGCCGAAATAATGGCTTTACCGGTTGCTTCGGGGCGCTTTGCAAGCACCTTGATACCGGCCGCGGCAACCTCGCCCTGCTTGATGGCTGAGAACAGGCCGCCGAAAGCGATGGGAAGCGAAGCCACAAAGTAATACGCGCCCTGCGTGAGCGTTACGTCAGCCGCACCGCCGGAAAGAAGACCGATTTTGAAAATGATCATAAACGAAGTAACAAGGCCGTAAATACCCTGCGTCATAGGAAGCGCCTGCAACAGGAAGGCTTTACCAAATTTGTTGGGATCGTCACTGATCAGGCCGCTGGTTGCCTTTGCCACCAGGTTGACGCCCTTTGCCGAGCCGATGCCGGCAAACAGGGTTGCGAAAGCCGCGCCGAGAAGCGCCAAGTTGGTACCCGTAAAAATATTTTCCCAAATGTTCATTGTTCCAAATCTCCTTTTTTGTTTTGGTTTTATGTGAATTTAATTTGAGCCTGTGGTAACGTCTTCCGAATACTCCTCGGTCGGAAGCGCGGGGGTGAACGGCTCGCCGCCGTCCTCGTAGAACTTGCCGAAGAACTCGATGTACTGCAGTCGCGCGGCGTGGACGAACGTTCCCAGAATGTTGATGGCAATGTTCAGTCCGTGCCCC
>CAMPBZ010000150.1 GCA_946641795.1 uncultured Clostridia bacterium | reverse complement strand
CGAAACAAAGGCGCGCCACGAAAGCGGAAAGGATACCCCCGACATTGACCTGTTCACCCTGGAAGAGCTGGGGCTTTTGGAGTTTTTCCCGCTCTCCGGCGAGGGGCTTCCCCGCTTTTTGACCACCGCCCCCGCAGTGATCGACTACCGGCGCGCGGTGTTTGCCGATATGCTTGCCTGCCCCGAACTTTCGGCAATGCAGGAGCGGCTGGTGCCCGTGCTGAACGACATTTTGGAACTGCGGCAGTTGGAGGCCGAAAACGGGCAGGACGACTACCTATCTACGCTGACCGAGATTGAGCTTTACATTTCCTCGGTGGAAATTTTGCACGCCACCCTTTCGGCCGTAAAAGAGAACCTGAAAAGCCAAGCCTTTCTTTCGCTTGCCGGCCGCATTGCCGCGCTTGCCGAAAGCGACTACTACCGCGAGCTGAACGCAAAGCTCAAAGAGCTGACAAAGCGCGTCCGCGAGATCCGCTCGGTAACGGTGGGCGTCAACCTGGACGCCCAGCTGCGCCCGCAATCCGCCGGGGTGCTCTCGGTGAACGCCGAGCAATTTCAATCCGGCGACGTTTTGGAAAAGATTTTGCGCATGGGCAAAAAGAACGAGGAATACACCTGCATTGCTAACCTTGTTCCCTTTGGCAAAAAGCAAAACGAAAACCAAAAAGCCGCTCTTTCCAACGCCTTTTACAGCGCTATCAACGAGGTTTACAAATCCTCGCTCCATTCCTGGAAGAAGATTGTGCAAAGCTACGTTCTGGAAAACACGGCGTTTCTTTTGGACCTGATGCCCGAATTTGAATTTTTGGCGCGCGGAACGGCGTTTTTGCGCGCGCTGCGCGAAAAGGGCTATCCGCTCGCCACGCCCGAACCTCGCCCGATGGACGAACGCGCCTTTGCAGCCGTTGGGCTTTACAACCCCTGCGTTGCCCTGAAACTGGCTGAAAAAGTGGTGCCAAACGACCTCTGCTTCGATGAAAAAGCGCGAATTTACGTTCTCACCGGCCCCAACCGTGGCGGCAAATCGGTGATTACCTGCGCGCTCGGGTTGGCGCAGGTAATGTTCCAGCTGGGAATGTTCCTGCCCGCCGAAGCAATGACCATTTCCCCGGTGGACGCGATTTACACCCACTTTCCCACCGGCGCCGAGGACACCATTGACAAAGGACGCCTCGGCGAAGAATGCGCGCGCCTGGGCGAAATTTTTGACTGCGTGACCCCCAACTCGCTGGTGCTGTTGGATGAATCGCTCTCCTCCACCGGCAGTTTTGAGGCCTCCTACCTTGCCGCCGAGGTTTTGCGCGGGCTCGCAAAGGTGGGATGTCGTTGTTTGTTTTCCACCCACCTGCACGAGCTTGCCGCGCAGATCGAGGAACTGAACCGTGCCTCACTCGCCGCCGGCGGAGCGCCCATCGACACGCTGGTTGCCGGTATGGAAAGCGAAGGAAAGCGCTCCTTCAAAATCCTGCGCGCCAAGCCGGACGGAAAGAGCTACGCCCGCGACATTGCCGAGGGCTACGGTCTGACCTACGAAAAAATTTTGGATCGTCTCGGCGATCTTACCCAAAAGGAAAATTAAGGAGAAATCATGGAAACAAACGAAATCAAGCAATCCCGTTTTACCGAGGAGCGCGCCCTGTTCGGCGCACGCGATCTGACCGTGACCGATACGATTTTTGACGTCGGAGAGTCCCCTTTGAAGGAATGCACAAATATTGAAATCCGCAATTCCGTCTTCCGGTGGAGATACCCTATTTGGTATTGCGATCAGGTTGTTGCCGACGGCTGTACCTTTTGGCAGGCGGCGCGCGCCTCGGTTTGGTACTCCAACGACGTAACGGTACGAAACACCTCGGTATGCACCCCGAAATCTTTCCGGCGGTGTAGAAATTTATTGCTTGAAAACGTCTTCTTTTCGGATGCCGACGAAACGCTTTGGCATTGCAGCGGCGTAAAGCTTTCAAACGTGACCTTCAAAGGGAATTATTTTGCCATGAACAGCGAAGAGATTACGGTTGACGGGCTTTTACTGGACGGGAAATATTCTTTTGACGGCGTAAAGAACGCAGTGATCCGCAACTCCCGCCTCGTTACGAAGGACGCCTTCTGGAACAGCGAAAACGTTACCGTTTCGGATTCGTTCATCTCTGGCGAGTACATTGGTTGGAACGCAAAAAATCTGACCTTTATCAACTGCACCATTGAAAGTTTACAGGGGCTTTGCTACGTGCAAAACCTGCGTCTTGTCAACTGCAAATTGCTGAACACCACGCTCGCTTTTGAATATTCGGAAGTGGAAGCGGACATCGCGTCCGGCGTGGAAAGCGTTTTCAACCCCAAAAGCGGTACCATTCGCGCGGAAAGGATCGGCGAACTGGTAATTGAGCCGGATAAGGTCGATCCGAAAAAAACGCGGATCGTTTGCTCCGATATCGCAAAAACTTCCAATCACCCCGATTGGTCGGAAATTTTCTGAAAGGGAGATTTCATTTTGAAACTTTCAACCATTCTGAACAGCAACCGCCCCACTCTTTCCTTTGAGGTGTTCCCGCCCAAGCAGGACACCGGCTTTGCCGAGGTGGAAACGGCGGTGCGCGAAATTGCCCGGCTGCGCCCCTCGTTTATGAGCGTGACCTACGGCGCGGGCGGCAGTACCAACCGCGCAACGCTTGCCATTGCCGAAGAGATCAACCGCAACCTTGGCGTGCCCACCCTTGCCCACCTGACCTGCGTTGGCGCAACGAAGGCGAGCATTGCCGAAAAAATTGCCGCCTTTCACGCCGCCGGAATGGAAAATATTATGGCTCTGCGCGGCGATCTTCCCGAAGACGCACCGGCATCAAAGGATTTTCCCCACGCTGTTGATCTTGTGCGCGCGCTCCGCGAAAGCGGCTTTGATTTTTGCATTGGCGGCGCCTGCTACCCGGAAGTCCACCCCGAAAGCGCCGACCAAAAGTCCGATATTCTCTATTTGAAGGAGAAGGTGGAAGCCGGGTGCGATTTTTTGACAACCCAAATGTTTTTTGATAACAACGTGCTTTACAATTTCCTTTATAAGATCCGCGAGGCGGGCATTTCGGTCCCGGTGGTTGCCGGCATTATGCCCATTACCAACGCGGGGCAGATCCGCCGCGCCATCAAGCTTTCCGGCGCAATGGTGCCGCAACGCTTCCGCGCGCTGGTTGACCGGTTTGGCGAAAACCCCGCCGCAATGAAGCAGGCCGGCATTGCCTACGCCACCGACCAGATCATTGACCTTTTGGCAAACGGCGTGGAGCACA
>CAMPBZ010000149.1 GCA_946641795.1 uncultured Clostridia bacterium | reverse complement strand
GGAGGCATAGCTCAGTTGGTTAGAGCGCATGCTTGACATGCATGAGGTCATTGGTTCAACTCCAATTGTCTCCACCAAGAAAAAACCGCTTTTGTTATTGACAAAAGCGGTTTTTTCTATGAAGATTTTCATAGACGATTTCAATTTTTGAAATCCTCGTCATCCGGAGGGAGCGCCGACGCCGGCAGCTTTTTGGAAAGCGCCTTGTGCGAGGCCAGCGGGTTGTGCGACATTGCCTCCTCCATATTGCGGTTATCCACGTGCGTGTAGATCTGCGTGGTGTTGAGCTGTTCGTGCCCCAAAATCTCTTTGAGCACGCGCACGTCCACCTGCCCGGATTGGTACATCAGCGTTGCGGCGGTGTGGCGCAGTTTGTGCACCGAATAATGCTTGGCTTCCAGCCCCGCGCGTTCCAAATATTTGTAAACCATTGCCTGCACCGTTTTAACGCTGATGCGCTTTTCCAGCCGGCTCAAAAAGAGGGCGCGATCCCGCACGTGCTCGTATTGCGGGCTTTTCCGTTCCAGAATATAGGCGGTCAACGCCTGCGCGCAGGCCTCGTTCAAATAGACGATGCGTTCCTTGTTCCCTTTACCGGTCACCCGCAAGGAGCGCAGTTCGGGGTCCAGGTCGGTCAGGTTGATGCCGACAAGCTCCGAAACACGCATTCCGCAGTTAAGAAAAAGGGTCAGAATGGCAAAATCGCGCGTCCGGTAAGGGGATTCCAAATCGGTTTCCACCGCGTTCAAAAGCCGGAGCGATTCATCCAGCGTCAGCACCTTGGGGAGCGCCTTTTTCGGCTTTGGCGAGTCGATGTCCGCGGCGGGATTGTGATCCAGATAGTGCCGCCGGACAACCAGATATTTGAACAGCGAGCGAATGGCCGAGAGCTTGCGCGCCCGTGCCGCCCACTGGTTGCCGCGGTCGCGGTTGGTGTAAAACAAAAATTCGTAAATATCCTCGGTATGAATGCGTTTGACTTCTTCCAGGCCGAAGGAGCGGATGTCAATTTCCAAAAATGCGTCGTCGTTCGGGTCGATCTCCCGCTCGCGCGCAATGAGAAAGCGGAAAAAGGTGCGCAGATCCAAAAGGTATTCCTCCACCGTTTTGCGCGAGCACCCCTGAATGGAAAGCTTATAGGAGGCGTATTCCTGAATGAGCGGCGAAAATTCGCTGACCGATATTTCGGGCATTGTATTGCCTCCTTTCCTTTTTTGTACCTTTATTTTACATCATTTTTCCGATTTTTTCAACACTTTTTTGCGATTTGGTTGCGAAATTGTAAATTTTCATTTGATGCGGTTGCTTTTTGCCGCGGAACCGTTATAATAAAATTAGATTTTATCCTTTTATCGGGAGGATTTGAGAGAAGATGAAAGCATTTCTGCGCGATCATTCCTATGACGCTGTCAAAATGTTCCTCAACCAGTTTGCAACGGCCGTTTTCGGCTTTGTGCTGGCGCTTGCCGCCGGAAAAGCGCAAAATGCCGTTTTGCGGAATGTGACCAGTGGCTTTGCCATTGCGTTTTATCTGTTTTTGCTTTACACAATGACCTGGGAGATCGGTTTTCGCGATAAGATTGCCGTTGACAACGGGAGAAAGCCGTCAAAACCCCTGACCGGGCTTTGGATCTCGCTTTTGGCAAATTCCGTCAATTTCCTGTTTGGCATTTTTATTATGCTTGCCTCTTTGACGAATGTTTCGGTTTTCGGCAAGATCGGCGGCGTTTGCGCTTCGGCCGCGCTTTTGCTGGAAGGAATGTACACCGGCGTTCTTGCCAATCACGTGGCCGCGGACACCCCGCTCAACTCGTTTTGGTGGATCTATCTGCTACTCCCGATCCCGGCAATGGTCACCTGCCTTGTGGCCTACATTCTGGGAACGAAAGACAAAAAATTTACCGGGTTGTTCAAATTTCGCTACCCGGAAAGCGACCGCGATCCGAAAGAAAAATAAAAAAGCAAAAAATCCGAGGGGTTTCCCCCGGATTTTTTTATGGAAAATATAGACAAGCCGATAAAAATATGATATAATTAGTATTTGAAATTTACAAACCGAGGTTTTTTATGAATTACGAACTGCTTGCGGAACTGCTGTTCCCGAACGTAACCGAAACGCCGGAGGATATGGAAAAGAAATATCCCCCGCGCGATCTTCCCGAAGGCGCAAAGGTGACAAGATTTGCCCCCAGCCCCACAGGATTTGTGCATTTCGGCGGGCTTTTCCCCGCTACCATTGCCGAGCGGCTGGCGCATCAATCGGGCGGCGCTTTTTACCTGCGCATTGAGGATACCGACGCCAAGCGCGAAGTAGAAGGCGCGGCCGAAGGGCTGATCCGCACGCTGGGGCGTTACGGCGTTCATTTTGACGAGGGCGCGGTCATCGGCCCGGACGGAACGATCGTTGATAAAGGCGCATACGGCCCCTACAAGCAAAGCCAGCGCGCCGGCATCTATCACGTTTACGCAAAGCAACTTGTGCGCGAAGGCAAGGCCTACCCCGTTTTTACCACGCAGGAGGAGCTGGACGAGCTGAACGCGACCGATAAGAAGGCCGAAATCAAAGCGCGCGACTGGGAAAACGAGCAGGATACGCGCCGCGAAGAGCAACTGAAACAGCGCGACTTTACCATTGATGAAGTAAAAGAAAATCTTGCCGCGGGCAATCCGTTCGTTTTGCGCCTTTTGGCCGACGGGAACCCCGAAAAGAAGACCAACTTTACCGATTTGGTGCGCGGAAATTTGGAAATTCCCGAAAACGACGAGGATTTCGTGCTCCTCAAAAGCGACGGCATTCCCACCTACCATTTTGCCCACGCCGTTGACGACCACCTGATGCGGACAACCCACATTGTGCGCGGTGAGGAATGGCTCCCCAGCGTTGCCAAGCACATTATGCTCTTCCGTTATCTCGGCTTCAAGCTGCCCAAATATATGCACATTTCGCAAATTATGCGGCTGGATGAGAACGGCAACAAGAAAAAGCTTTCCAAGCGCGATATGGGCGCCAACCTGGACGATTACAGCCGCATGGGCTACGCGCCGGAATGCGTTTGCGAGTACATTATGACCCTCCTCAACTCCAACTACGAGGAATGGCACGCGCAAAACCCGGAAAAGCCCTACACCGAGTTTCCCTTCAACATTAAAAAAATGAGCGTTTCGGGCTGTTTGTTTGACTTTAACAAGCTGAACGACGTAAGCAAAAACGTCATTTCCCGGATGAACGCGGACGAGGTTTACGCGCAAGTGACCGCCTGGGCGCTTGCAAACGATCCCGCATTCGGCGCGCTGCTGCAACAATAT
>CAMPBZ010000148.1 GCA_946641795.1 uncultured Clostridia bacterium | reverse complement strand
TGTTCAACCTGCTTTGCGCGCCCTGCTTTGCCGCCATCGGCGCCATCCGCCGCGAAATGAACAACGCAAAATGGACCTGGTTTGCCATCGGCTACCAATGCGCGCTGGCCTATGCCGTTTCGTTGATGATCTATCAGTTCGGAACGCTCTTCTCCGGCGGATTTACCGCTTGGCATATCCCCGGCCTGATCGCCGCGCTGGCGCTCCTGGGCGGTATGATCTATATGCTGTTCATTAAGAAATATCACGAATCCAACAAACTGACGGTGGACGTCAAAACGAAATAAAAAAACAAACAAGATTTTTTGAAGGGAGGTACTTTCTATGTGGTCGTGGCTCGGTCATAACATTGGTTGGCTGTTGGTGCTCGGCGCGCTGATCGCAGTCGTCGTCGCGCTCGTCGTCAGCCTGGTGCGCGCACACAAATCCGGAAAATCCTCCTGCGGCGGCTGCGCCGGTTGCGCCGGCTGTGCCTACGCAAAAAACTGCCCTTCGAATAAGAAATAGGGAAGGCCGCGAGGGGGAGAAACCATTTTTGCAAAAAGGGTTTCTCCCCCTCGCGCTCCCCCGTTTCCAAAAAACTCTCAATCAAAGGAACAAGAAATAATGATCCAAACAACGGTTGGTATTGACGGTATGATGTGCGGGATGTGCGAAGCGCACGTCAACGATTGCATTCGCGCAAACTTTCAGGTAAAGAGTGTGTCCTCCTCGCACCGCAAGGGCGAAGCGCTCATCCTTTCGGAAACGGCGCCCGAGGTCGTCCGCCTGCGCGAGGTTCTCGGTGCGCTCGGCTATACCGTAACCTCGGTGCAAAGCGAGGAAGCCCCGCAAAAGAAAGGCTTTTTCGCCCGGTTGTTCAGCAAATAACCCCGGCCGGGCAAGCCCGCCCAGCAGTGCCGCCCGGCAGTGCCGGGCCGCCAAGGCGGCTTCCAGTTCTTGGTTCGCAAAACCGCTTTTGTATCGCCGAAAAAATAAAGCTCCACCCAGAGCGGAGAATAACCTCATTTTCAAAAACCTCAAACCATTGGTTGAGGTTTTTGAAAAAGGGGAGAGCGCGAGAGGGGGAAGAACTTTTTGCAAAAAGTTCTTCCCCCTCTCGCGACCTATCCTCCCCCCTAACTAATCAAATTCCCGGTTACGGTGGAGATGCGGGATTGGAGGAGCGGGTAGGATTGCAGGGTAGGATCGATGGTAAGGAGATCGCCGGCATCCTGTGCGGCGGCGGCGAGCAGGAGGGCGTCCTCGGCGAGGTTGCCCAGGCGCAGGGAAAGCCCGCCGCTTTGGCGGACGGTATCCGAGGCGGAGGAGGCGAGAAAATCGCCGGGGCCGCGCTGGTTCAGGTCCTGCTCGGCAATGGCAAAGCCGTCGTAGGTGGTGCGCATTACTTCCAGGCGTTCGCGGGAGCGTTCGCCGAGGCGGTCGGCGGTGGCGCCGGTAACGAGCACGCAATAGGATTTGCGAAGTCCGCGACCGACGCGGCCGCGGAGCTGATGGAGCTGGGAAAGCCCGAAGCGTTCGGCGTTTTCCACGATCATCAAAGAGGCGTTGGGAACGTTCACACCCACCTCAATTACGGTGGTGGAAACCAGAATGCCGATCTCGCCGGCAACAAAAGCGGACATCATCGCTTCTTTTTGGGCGCTTTTCAGCTTGCCGTGCAGAAATCCGACCCGCGTTTCGGGGAAGACGGCGGCAAGCTCTTTTGCGTAGGTCACCGCGGCTTTGAGCGGCGGGCGCGCGGGCTCGGGGTCAAACAGGCCGGTAAAGTCCACCTCATCGGGCGCGGTCTCCTCTTCCTCAATGGCAGGGCAGACCACATAGACCTGCCCCCCGTCGGCAAGCTGACGGCGGATAAACTCGTTCAGGCGGTCGCGGTAGCTGTCGTCCACAACAAAAGTGTCCACGCGCTGGCGGCCGGGCGGAAGCTCATCAATTTTGGAAAGCGAAAGGTCGCCGTAAAGGATCAGGGCAAGCGAACGGGGAATGGGCGTTGCGCTCATTACCAGCAGGTGCGTGTTTTGTCCCTTTTCGGCAAGCGCGGCGCGCTGGCGGGCACCGAAGCGGTGCTGCTCGTCGGCAACCACCAACCCGGACGCGGCAAACTCCACCCCATCGGAGAGCAGGGCGTGCGTGCCGATGACAAGATCGACCCGGTCGGCCGGATCGGGCGCGGCCAGAGCGGCGCGGATCTTCCGCTTTTCGGCGGCAGGCGTGGCGCCCAGAAGGAGCGCGACCCGCACGCCGAGGCGGGAAAAGAGAGAGGAAAGATCGGCATAATGCTGGCGCGCAAGAATTTCGGTAGGCGCCATCAGCGCGGCCTGGCGGCCGGACTTGACCGCAATCCAGATCGCGGCGGCGGCGCAAATCGTTTTGCCGCTGCCAACGTCGCCAACAATCATCCGGCTCATCGGCGTCGGGCTTGCAAGGTCGGCGCGCACCTCGGCAATCACGCGCTCCTGCGCCCCGGTTAGGCGGTAGGGGAGCAGGGAAAGGAGCGGATCAAGCGACGCCACGCGGCAAACCGGCGCGGTGGGCGCGGCGGTTTTGCGGCGCATCAAGGCCATCCCCAGCGAAAAATCGAAAAATTCCTGGTAAACCAGCCGCCGCCGCGCCTCTTCCAGGTCATTCTTATCCAGCGGACGGTGCAGGTGCTCTTCGGCAACGGCGAGCGGCAAAAAGCCGTGCTTTGCAATCAGTTCGGGCGGCAACGGGTCGCATAATTCCTGCTCCCGCAACAGTTGCAGGGCGGTTTCTACATCCTTGGTGATCTGTTTGAGGGTGATCCCGTCGGTCAGGCGATAGACGGCGCAAAGCGGCGGGAGATGCACGCCGGGCGCCCAGGGCTCGGCCACCGGCGAGGAGAGCGAATAGTGCTTGCCCTTGCGCTCCACCTTGCCCCAAAAGCGGAAGACCGCCCCAATGGGAAAGACCGATTTGAGGTAATCTTGGTTGAAATAAACGACCTCGCAAACGCCGCTGTCGTCAAACGCTTTGAATTTGAGAAAGGATTTGTGACTGCGCAAGCGCACCACTTTCGGCTCGCTCCCAACGGTCAAAATCAGCGCCGATTTGCCGTCCTC
This sequence comes from uncultured Clostridia bacterium, assembly GCA_946641795.1. Lineage (GTDB taxonomy): Bacteria > Bacillota > Clostridia > Oscillospirales > CAG-272 > UMGS1865. The sequence goes on along the minus strand of CAMPBZ010000148.1, from coordinate 283 downwards.
GCGCGCGTTGGCAAGCTCGCGGATCTCGCCGCGGTTCTCGTAAGCGCGAGGATAGTGCAACAGCAGATCGCCCAGCGTGAGAATGCCCAGCTTTGCATAAGCCGCCGCTTTTACTTTTCCAATGCCCGGCAATACGCTCACCGGCGAATTTCTTGTGACCATACGCTTCTCCTTTCAGTTTACGCTTTTTCGCAAGGGGGAGGGGAACTTTTCTTGAAAGAAAATTTTCCCTCCCCCTTGCAACCCCTATCTGTTGCGGTTCCCGAAAATCGCTGCGGGCGCA
>CAMPBZ010000147.1 GCA_946641795.1 uncultured Clostridia bacterium | reverse complement strand
AGAAAAACACGCACAGCTCGCGCCCGACTTTATTCAAAAAGAAATCGGCAATGGCCTCGCGCATTTCTTCGGCTCCTCTCGTTTTGTTTTCTTCCTATTTATTGTAACGGATTTGGCCGGATTTGTCAAGAGCAAAAAGAACATTCCGCAGGGCAGCGGAATGTTCTTTTTTCTTATACGCCAAAGCGGAACGAGCCGTGCAACACTTGGAAAATGATTACCAGCGCCGCAACGATCAGCACCACGGCCGCAAGGCTGACCAAAATCGTTCGCCGGTCGAGCTTGAATGCGGCGTTGGATTTTGGCAAAAAGCCGATTTTTTGCAGGATGGTGGAAATGGGTTTATACAAAAGCAGCACGATTGCCGCGTTGAAGACAGCTTTGATCAAATTGAAGGGCAACAGGAGCGTTGGGATCATACTTGCCACCTGCGCCACCTCTACGTGCATATAGCGGGGGGTTACGATCAGGTTGAACACCATCATTACCGCCGTCATAGCAAAAACGCCCGAAAGCAGGCCGATGATGGCGCCGAGAAAATTCTTTTTGTACTTGTAGATCAGGCTGACGGTCACCGAGAACGCGGCGGTACCCAGCGCGTTCATCACAAAGCCGTAAACGCCGGTGGAGCTGACGGTGACCATTTCCACAAGCGCAACGATGACCGACGAAACAAGCGCCGAGATCGGCCCGAAGCAAAGCCCGCAAAGGGTGATGACCGCATCCTTCAAATCCAGCGTTAAAAACTGTACGGGAAAGTGGAACAGCAGCATTACCACATAGGCAAGCGCGGTAAAGAGCGCCACGCCGACCAGGCGCAACAGGCGCATTTTCATTTTTTGATTTGTGGTTTCCATAAAAATCTCCTCTCAAAATCATTTTTTGATTTGAAACGGAGAAAAGAAAAGTCCCGCGGCAAAAACAGCCCCGGGGCGCAAACTACGGTCGTTTGTTCTTTCTTTTCTCATCCGGACTTTCAGGCACTTCCCGTTTTGCGGGAGTTGCCGTTACCGTCGGTTCGGGAGTTGCACCCGATCGGCGTTGGCTCGGTTATGCCGAACCTCCGTTCGCAGACTATACTGCCGGTATGGAATTTCACCATTCCCCAAAGAATTTTGAACTTACTATTCTGTTTTTCGGGACGGGGGATTGCTCCCCCGTCCCCATTCATTTCGGTTTTATCCGAAATTATTTAATGATCTTGGAAACGACGCCGGATCCAACCGTTCTGCCGCCTTCACGGATAGCGAAGCGCAGACCCTCTTCGCAAGCGATGGGGGTGATGAGTTCAACGGTCATATCTACGTTGTCGCCGGGGCGGCACATCTCAACGCCATCAGGCAGTTCGATGGTACCGGTAACGTCGGTGGTTCTGAAATAGAACTGCGGACGGTAACCTGCGAAGAACGGCTTTTTACGACCGCCTTCTTTCTCGGTCAGAACGTAAACGTGGCCAACGAATTTGGTGTGCGGATGAACCGAACCGGGTTTTGCAAGAACCTGACCTCTTTCGATCTCGTCCTTTGCGATACCACGGAGCAGAGCGCCGATGTTGTCGCCGGCTTCTGCCTGGGGCAGGAGCTTGTGGAACATTTCAACACCGGTAACGGTGGTGGACTTCTTCTCCTCGGACAGACCGACGATTTCAACCACGTCGGATACCTTAACGGTACCACGCTCCACACGGCCGGTAGCAACGGTGCCACGACCGGAGATGGAGAACACGTCCTCGACGGGCATCAGGAAGGGCAGATCGGACTGACGCTCAGGGGTGGGGATATAGCTGTCAACAGCATCCATCAGTTCCCAAATGCAAGCATATTCGGGAGCGGAAGGATCGGTGTTGGTGGATTCCAAAGCTTCGCGAGCGGAGCCGCGGATGATCGGAATATCGTCGCCCGGGAAGTCGTAGGAAGAAAGCAGATCGCGAACTTCCATTTCAACCAGATCCAGCAGTTCGGGGTCGTCAACCAAGTCGGTCTTGTTCAGGAACACGACGATGGCGGGAACGCCGACCTGACGAGCGAGCAGAACGTGCTCGCGGGTTTGCTGCAGAGGGCCGTCGGTACCGGCAACAACCAGGATAGCGCCGTCCATCTGTGCGGCACCGGTGATCATGTTTTTAACATAGTCAGCGTGGCCGGGGCAGTCGACGTGTGCATAGTGGCGTTTCTCGGTTTCATACTCAACGTGTCTGGTGTTGATTGTGATACCTCTTGCTTTTTCTTCGGGAGCGTTGTCGATCTGGTCATAAGCCAAAAACTCAACGTTTCCGTTTTTGAGCGCCAGGGTCTTGGTGATCGCGGCGGTCAGGGTGGTTTTACCATGGTCAACGTGACCGATGGTACCAATGTTTACGTGCGGTTTGGTGCGTTCAAATGTAGCCTTTGCCATTTTGAATTTCCTCCGTTTAATAAATTTCTTTTTTTATTTTTGAATTTTTTGATGCCTGTGGTAAATTAGTTTTTGTTGCTGCGTTCCTTAATGATGGCTTCCTGGATCGACTTCGGCACCTCGGCGAAGTGGCTGGGCTCCATAGTGTAAAGCCCGCGCCCCTGCGTTTTGGAGCGAAGATCGGTTGCGTAACCAAACATATTGGAAAGCGGCACGTACGCAACGATTTCCTGCACACCGCTCTGGGTAGCTTCCTGCGAGAGGATCTGGCCGCGGCGGCTGTTGAAATCGCCGATGACGGCGCCCATATAGTCGTCGGGAACAATGGTGGTAACCTTCATCATCGGCTCGGTGAGAACCGGATCGGCTTTGCGCATTGCTTCCTTAAACGCCATGGAGCCGGCAATTTTGAATGCCATTTCGGAAGAGTCCACTTCGTGGTAGGAGCCGTCGTAAAGCGTTACCTTTACGTCAACAACGTTGTAGCCCGCCAGAACGCCGCATTGCATTGCGCCCTGGATACCGGCGTCCACCGCGGGAATATACTCCTTGGGGATCGCGCCGCCGGTAACAGCGTTGATGAACTCGTAGCCCTTGCCCGGTTCGTTCGGTTCCAGAATGATCTTGACGTGACCGTACTGGCCGGAACCGCCGGACTGCTTCTTGTACTTGCATTCGTGGTCGACCTTCTTGCGAATGGTCTCTTTGTATGCAACCTGGGGCTTGCCGATGTTTGCTTCCACCTTGAATTCGCGGAGCAAACGGTCAACAATGATTTCCAGGTGCAACTCGCCCATACCTGCAATAATGGTCTGGCCGGTCTCTTCATCCGTGTAGGTCCGGAAAGTGGGGTCTTCCTCGGCAAGTTTTGCCAGCGCAATGCCCATTTTCTCCTGACCCGCACGGGTCTTGGGTTCAATGGCAACGCGGATAACCGGTTCCGGGAACTCCATAGATTCGAGAATGACCGGGTGCTTTTCATCGCAGAAGGTATCGCCGGTGGTGGTGTTCTT
>CAMPBZ010000146.1 GCA_946641795.1 uncultured Clostridia bacterium | reverse complement strand
GGAAAACTTTTTGCAAAAAGTTTTCCCCTCCCCCAAGGTCTTCCCCCTACACCCCTAACAAAGACAAAGCGATGATGCCGGCGAGGATGATGCCGATGAAGCAATATTGAAGAGGTGAGAGTTTTTCTTTTAGGAAGATACGGGAAAGGATGAGCGAAGTGATCACGGTGCCGGCGCCGAGAATAACGGCGGCAATGCCCTCGCCTTCGGAGAGGGCGAAGAGGTAGGTAGCCTGTCCGGCGGTTTCAAAAACGGCGGCAAGGATCTTCCACTTTTGGGAGAGAACTTTTTGATACCATTTTTGCCGGACGGCAACGCCGCCCTCGGCAACGGGCTCGGCTTCGCCGAGCGAAAAGAGCTTTTCGCCCTTGATTTTTAAGAAGATGAACAACCCGATGGCAACGAGCAGGAAGGTGAACTCATAGGCGCAGTTTGCGGTGTGTTCCAGGTTCTCTTCGGTCACGTTCACCAGCAGCGTGGTTTCCACGTTGTCGGTATAAAAGATGTCCAAAAAGGTGCCGATCGCGTCCAAAATCATATAGCAGAAGGGCATTGCAATGGCAAAAATAGCAAGCTTTTTGCCGTATTTGCGGTGGCGGTCGGTTTTCCCTTTTTTGTCGAGGAAGCCGACGCACAAAACGCCAACGGCAATAACAACAATGCAAATCACGGCCGGAAGCTCAATGACCTCGTGCAAAAAGATGGCGCAAAGCACAGGGACGAGGGCGCCGGAGGTGTTTTCGATCGGGTCGGAAATGGACTCCTCAATAAACCGCACGCCGAAATAGGAGCAGGTCATAGAAACGATATAGCAAAAGGAGACCGGCAGATAGATGAGGAAGTTTTTGGGGAAGGCAGCAAGGTCAATGTCCTGCGTAAACAGGATGACGGTGGCGTAAATGCCCATGAAAAAGCCGACCAGAACGGTGGTTTTCAGGTGGGAATACTTTTCGCGCGCCAAACTTCCTTTTTTATAAAAGATTTCGGCAATGCCCCAGGAGAGGGTGGAAAAAATCAGAAAAAACCAAAGCATAATAAGAGCAACTCCTTAACGATACCCGAAACGCGGGGAAAAATTGTAAACTTTTGCGGCGGTTACAGCCGGAACATCAAATCAATATAGGTGGGGAAAGGCCAACGGGAAGCCGCCGTAATGGCTTCGGCCTCGTCAACCGCGGCACGCAGATCGGCCATGAGCGGGAGCACCGCTTTTGCGTACTTTTCGGCGCGCTCCTGCACCGCCTCGGTGTTGGCGGCGGCCTGCTCGGCGGTTTTCAATTCGGCAATCAGGCCGTAAATTTTGGTGTTGAGTGCCGAAAGGCGGGCGATCAGGTCGGTTTCCACCGTGCAGTCGGCCTCGGCAATCACCGCGCGTTTGCGCTGGGCGGCCAGGGCAAGATCGGCAAGGTATTCCTCAATGGCGGGAACGTAGTTGCGCGAGGCCATGGTCAGCATGGTCAGCGCCTCAATGTTGATGATCTTGGCGTAGTTTTCAAACAGGATCTCCTCGCGGGAGCGCATTTCGGCCTCGGACATCACGCCAAACGAGGTGAACAGCGCAATGTTTTTGGGGGCGAGGAAGGTTTTGTAGGCGTCCACCGAGGTGGGCAGATCGCAAAGCCCGCGGCGGGCGGCCTCTTTGCGCCATTCTTCGGAGTAGGCGTTGCCGTCAAACAGAATGCGGCCGTGCGCAGTAAAGGCATCGCGAATGACCTTTGCAATGGCGGCGGGGCGGTCGGAGGAAGCCTCAATCTCGTCGGCAAAAGCGCGGAAGGAGTTGGCAACCGCGGTGTTGAGCACCGTGTTGGGCAGGGCAAGGTTTTGGGAGGAACCGGGCATACGGAACTCAAACTTGTTGCCGGTAAAGGCCACGGGAGCGGTACGGTTGCGGTCGGTGGTGTCCTTGCGGAAGATGGGAATGGTGGGAATGCCCAAATCCATCATTGTGCGCTTTTGCTTGTGGTAAACGGTGCCTTCCACAATGGAATTGATCACGCCGCGCAGCTCCTCGCCCACAAAGACCGAAACAATGGAGGGCGGAGCCTCGTTCGCGCCGAGACGGTGATCGTTTCCGGCATAGGCGACCGAAAGGCGCAAAAGATCCTGATAGTCGTCCACCGCTTTGATGACGGCGGCAAGGATCAAAAGGAACTGCGCGTTTTCGGCGGGGGTTTTGCCGGGATCCAGCAGATTTTTGCCGTTGGCGGTCAGCGACCAGTTGTTGTGCTTGCCCGAGCCGTTTACGCCGGCAAAGGGTTTTTCGTGAAGGAGGCAGACCAGCCCGTGCTTTTTGGCGATCTTTTTCATAAACTCCATCATCAGCAGGTTCTGGTCAACGGCAACGTTGGCCGAGGAATAAATCGGAGCCAGCTCGTGCTGGCAGGGAGCCACCTCGTTGTGCTTGGTTTTGGCGGGAATGCCGAGCGCCCAAAGCGCCTCGTCCAGGTCGGACATATAGGCGGCAACGCGGGTTTTGAGGGGGCCGTAGTAGTGGTCTTCCAGCTCCTGCCCCTTGGGCGCGGGCGCGCCGAACAGGGTGTGGCCGGTAAAAATCAGGTCGGGGCGGCGGGTGTAGCGCTCGCGGTCGATCAAAAAGTATTCCTGCTCGCCGCCAATCGAAACGTCCACGCGGTCGCAGGTCGTGTCGCCAAACAGGCGGAGAATGCGAAGCGCCTGGTCGGAAAGCGCGTTCATCGAGCGCAAAAGCGGCGTTTTGGCGTCCAGAGCGTCGCCGGTGTAGGAGCAGAACGCGGTGGGAATATAGAGGGTTTCCCCCTTTACAAAAGCGTAGGAGCTGGGATCCCAGGCGGTGTAGCCGCGAGCCTCAAAGGTGGCGCGCAGGCCGCCGGAGGGGAAGGAGGAGGCGTCGGACTCGCCGCGCACAAGCTCCCGGCCGGAAAACTCCATCACCACGCGGCTCGGGCCAACGGGAGTAATGAAAGCGTCGTGCTTTTCGGCGGTCATCCCGGAAAGGGGCTGGAACCAGTGGGTATAATGGGTGGCGCCTTTTTCAATGGCCCAGTCCTTCATTGCGGCGGCAACGGTGTCGGCAATGGAGGGGTCGATGGGTTTGCGCGAGGCGACGGTTTTGGAAAGCGAGGCATAAACGCCCTCGGGGAGGCGTTCGCGCATCACGTCGTCGTTAAAGACCATCGAACCGAACAGTTCGGGAACGTTTTTGGACATAGAAAGGAACTCCTTTCAAAACAGAAAATCGGATAAAATATATATAAATTATATTGGAAAAAGCGATTTTTGTCAAGGAAAAACGGCAAAAAAATGAAGAAAGACCTTGAAAAGCGGGAAAAAACGTGATATAATAAAAAACGCTCCGCGAGGGAGCGAGAACAAAATAACTACCCGTAGCCCAGCTGGATAGAGCGCAAGACTCCGACTCTTGAGGCCGCAGGT
>CAMPBZ010000145.1 GCA_946641795.1 uncultured Clostridia bacterium | reverse complement strand
GGTTTAGAGAAAAAGAGCACCGCGATTTTCGCGGTGCTCTTTTTCGTTGCTGTGAAAAATTCGCCAAAGGCGAATGCGTCACAGCCGGCGCGGCCGGGTGGAGCTTTATCTCTTCGGCATTGCAAAACCCGTTCTTATACCGGAGTGCGGTTACTGTTTGGCTCCCCTGCGTAAGGGGAGCCTTTTTATTAATCTTTGCCGATAAAACAGGCTTCGTTTTTTCGGTTTCACAACCCCGCTTCTGCAAGCCAAAGAACCGGCTCCCCGCACTGCGGGGCGGGCTTGCCCGGCTTCGTTTTTTCAGTTTCACAACCCCGCTTCTGCAAGCCAAAGAACCGGCTCCCCGCACTGCGGGGCAGGCTTGCCCGGCTTTGCTTTTTCAGTTTCACAAACCCAATTTCGCAAACCAAGAATTGGCTCCCCGCACTGCGGGGCGGGCGGGGGGTTATATTAAATCTGAAAGTTTTATAAACTGCTCCACCGAGAGGCGCTCGCCGCGAATATCGGCGGGCAGGCCGAGCGTTTCCAAAAGTCCGGCAATTGTCGCTTTGCCCAGTTCGGGAAATCCGGTTGCAAGCGCGTTGGCCAGCGTTTTCCGCCGTTGGCCGAAGGCGGCGCGCACCACCCGGAAGAAGGTTGCCTCGCTCTTTGGCTCCACCGGCTTATTTTTGCCGTACAGCCGCAGGCGCACCACCGCCGAGTCCACCTTCGGGGCAGGCAAAAAGCGGTCGGCGGGCACCGCGCAAATCTTTTCCGCGTGTCCCCGGTAGGCGGCCGAAACGGTGATAGAGCCGTACTCCTTCCCGCCCGGCGCGGCGCAAAGCCGGTCGGCAAACTCTTTTTGCACCATCACGGTCACGCCCCAAAATGGCAGGTTGCTTTCCAGCAGTTTCATCAGAATGGGCGAGGTGATGTAGTACGGCAGGTTGGCGCAAACCGCCACCGGCCCCTCGGCAAACGCGGGCGCGAGCAGCTCGGCAAGGTCGGTTTTCATCACATCGGCGTTCACCACCGTTGCGTTGTCAAAATCGGCCAGGGTTTCTTCCAGCACCGGGATCAGGTTGCGGTCAATTTCCAGCGCGATCACCCTGCGGTAGCGCGCGCAAAGCGCGCGCGTCAGCGTGCCGATGCCGGGGCCGATCTCCAAAATGGTGCAATCCTCCGTCGGGCAGGCCGCATCGGCGATCTCGTCGATCACGTTCGGGTCGGTCAAAAAGTTCTGCCCGAACTCGTGCCGGAAGGAAATGCCGTAGCTTGCCATCAGCCGGCGCACCGTATTTTTGTCGCAAAGGTTCATAAGTTCTCCTTTTTTGGGCAATTTCTTCCTTTATTATACCGCCGCGCGCCCGAAAAATCAAGTTTTTTCGCTCGCTTTGCCCCGAAAAGCGAAAAAAGCATTGCCAAACCGGGCATTCTATGGTAAAATAGGAGTGTGATTTTCCCCGGAAAGGAGGGCGGCGGCACCGATTATGTACCCAAAACTGTTTGAAAGCCTGGAAGCCGGCAAAACGCCGACCATTTCCCGCGCGGTGAACGGCCGCGCCACCGAAAGAAACGCCTTTCGCCGCGGCGATGCGGTAACCTTTACCCTTCGCGTGCCGCGCGCGCTGGGCGCGCGCGCCGTGGTCTTGCGCCTTGCCGAGGATGGGAAAGACCCCTCCGATCTCCCCTTGGATTTTTCGGGATTTGACCGCGGGCAGGATCTTTACACCCTCACCCTGGACACCGCCGCGCTGGTTCCGCCCGAAGGCGGTCTTTTGCGCTACGAGTTCCTCTTTTTGCGCGGCGAGCGCACCCTGTTTACCAACTCGACCGACAACCTGCACTTCACCCTTTCCGACCGCAATGCCAACCGCTTTCGTATGCTGGTCTATCGCGCCGGGTTCCGCACCCCGGAATGGTTCCGCGGCGGCACGATGTACCACATTTTTGTTGACCGCTTTTTCCGCGCGAAAAATTGCGGAAAACTGCATACAGGTCGCCTGGAAGCCGATTGGGAGCACGGCATTCCCCAGTTTGCCGAAAAGCCGGGCGATCCCCTTGCCAACGACCTTTTCTTTGGCGGCAACCTCGGCGGCATTACCGAAAAGCTGGATTACCTTGCCGGGCTTGGCGTGACCGTGCTGTATCTTTCCCCGATTTTTGATTCGGTTTCCAACCACCGCTACGACACCGGCGACTACGAAAAAGTGGACGCCCTGCTGGGCGGCGACGAAGCCTTTGCCAAACTGGTCGCCGCCGCGCACGCGCGCGGAATGCGCGTGATCCTGGACGGCGTTTTCAACCACACCGGCGACGACAGCCGCTATTTCAACCGCCGCGGCACCTACCCGGACGTTGGGGCTTATCAATCGCAATCCTCGCCCTACGCCGGGTGGTTCTCCTTCCGCTCCTTCCCCGACGACTACGAAAGCTGGTGGGGCATTCCCATTCTGCCGCGCCTGAACCAGCAAAACCCCGCCTGCCGCGCCTACTTTACCGGAAAAGACGGCATTTGCGCCCGCTGGATCCGCGCCGGAGCCGACGGCTGGCGCCTGGACGTTGCCGACGAGCTTTGCGACGACTTTTTGAACGAACTGCGCGCCTCTGTAAAAAAGGCCGGCAAATCCCGCGCCACCGACCCCTTGATTTTGGGCGAGGTTTGGGAAAACGCCGCCGACAAGATTTCCTACGGCGCCCTGCGCCCCTATCTTTGGGGCGGTCAGCTCGACGGCGTAATGAATTACCCCTTCCGCAACGCCGTTCTCGCCCTGCTTTTGCACGGCGACAGCGCCTTCTTCCGCTCTGTTCTGACCGAGCTTTACGTCTCCTACCCGCCCGCCGTTTGCGATTGCCTGATGAACCTGCTGGGCACTCACGATACCGCCCGCATTCTGACCGTTCTGGGCGACCCCTCCGAGGGTGACGGCCGTTCCAACGCCGAGCTTTCCGTCCTTCGCCTCTCGCCCGCCGCCCGCCGCAAAGCTTTGCGCCTTCTCCAAATCGGCGCCCTTCTCCAATTCACCGTTTACGGCGTTCCTTCGGTTTATTACGGCGACGAGGTCGGCCTGGAAGGCTATCACGACCCCTTCTGCCGGATGCCCTACCCCTGGAAGCGCCCCGACCGCGCCCTGCGCGCCTTTTATCAGGCGCTCGGCGCCCTGCGCGCCGCTCGCCCCGCCCTGCGCGGCTCCTTCCGCTTTTTGGATAGCCCCGACGCTTCGGTTTGCTACGAGCGCAAAAAAGGCGCCGACCGCCTCCTGGTCGCCGCCAACCTCGGCAAAAAAGCCGTCCATTTCCGCATCCCGCCTCACTACCGCAATGTCCTGCTCTCCACCGGCAAAGCCCCCACCCTCTCCCCTTCCAACCTCATCTTACCCCCCAAATCAGCTGTGGTTTTGGGGTAGAAGGGTAAGGCCGCGAGAGGGGGAAGAACTTTTTGCAAAAAGTTCTTCCCCCT
>CAMPBZ010000144.1 GCA_946641795.1 uncultured Clostridia bacterium | reverse complement strand
GGCGGCGGCGGAGAAGGCCTCCAGCGCCTTGATACGCACCACGGCGTCGGAGGGGGCGGCCTCGTTGAGCAGCTTGATGGAGTCGGCCAGAGCGGTCTGCACCTTCATCAGCGCCTCGGCCTGACCTTCGGCCTCCTTGATTTTCTGCTGCTTGACGGCCTCGGCGCGGAGGATGGCCGATTCCTTTTCGCCCTCGGCGATCAGAATGGCGGACTTCTTTTCACCCTCGGCCTTAAGGATGGATTCGCGGCGCTCACGCTCGGCCTTCATCTGGCGCTCCATGGCGTCCTGGATCTCTCTGGGCGGGATGATGTTTTTCAGCTCCACGCGGTTGACCTTGATGCCCCAGGGGTCGGTGGCTTCGTCCAGAATGGCGCGCATTTTGGTATTGATGATGTCACGCGAGGTCAGCGTGTTGTCCAGTTCCAGTTCACCAATGATGTTCCGGAGCGTGGTGGCGGTCAGGTTTTCAATTGCCGTCATCGGCGTGGTGTGACCGTAGGCAAACAGTTTGCAGTCGGTAATCTGGAAGAAGACGACGGTATCGATCTGCATACGGACGTTATCCTTGGTGATAACCGGTTGCGGCGGAAAATCGGCAACCTGCTCCATTAAGTTGATCCGCTTGGCAATGCGTTCAATAAACGGCAGTTTCCAGTGAATACCGGTTTTCCACGTCTGATGATAAGCGCCGAGGCGCTCGATGACGTAAGCCTGCGACTGCGGAACGATATGGATGTTTGCAATAATGGTGATCAAAATCAACCCGGCAATCACACCCAAAGCGATATAAAGACCTGTCATAGTACTTTCTCCTTTTTCTTGTTTTTATTGTAAATCAATTTGCGTTCAGTCTTTTTTCGGCTCGCAAATCAATTTTACACCTTGAATATTTCGGATGAGAACCACCGTTCCCGCCGGGATCTCCTCGCCGCCTGCGGAGCGCGCCGACCAGACAAGCCCGGCAATTTTTACGCTTCCCGTTTCGGCAAGATTGTTGATTGGCTCCTGCACAACGCCGGATTTTCCAATCAGGCTGTCGGCGTTCAGACCGGGGCGACCGCTGCCGGATTTAGAAACCGGTACTTCGGCCGTCGGCTCGCAAATCAGCTTGACGCCCTGAATTTCCCGAATGACCACCGCCGTTCCCGCCGGGATCTCCTCGCCGCTCGCGGAACGCGCCGTCCATACAAGCCCGGCGATCTTCACGCTTCCGGTCTCGTAAGTATTGTTGACCGCTTCCTGGATCACGCCGGTTTTACCAATCAGGCTGTCGGCGTTCAGGTTGGCTTTGCGAAGGTCCAGCTTCTTTTTGATGATCGTTCGACCAACGGCGAGCAGTAGGATGGAAAGCCCCAAAAAGACGATCAGCTGGATCCAGATCGACTTGACAAACGGCGAAAGGATCATTGCAACCAGCGCGCTGGGCGCAAACCAGCAGGAAACCAGCTCCGCCGTCATTGCCTCAATAATCAGTGCAAGCAAGGCAACGGCCGCCCAAAAAATGAACGCACCGTTTTGAACCAAAAATTCCTTCATACTCTGCCTCCTTTCCTCTTACAAGAAAATTATACCACGTTTTGTTGAGAATTCCAATCGTTTTTCCGATATTTTTTAAAAAAATTTTGTTTTTTTTACAGAAAACTGTTGACAAATGCAAAAAACGTACTATACTGTATCTATCGGCGCACAGCCGACCAACAAGATAGAGGTTGCAATTTTAATGAGTACCGCGGAAAACCGCACGAAGAGGCGCGCGCGAAAGGTAAAATTGCCGAAATCCGGGTTCCGTCTTCGCGGGGTTCGGGTTGGGGCATAGCGAAACACGCTATGAACTGTCACAAGCAATTGTGGAGCGCTATCAAAATACATTCATTATTGTATTTTTACGCCTCCATTGGAGGCGTTTTTTATTTCAGGAGGTACATTTTTATGTCAAAAGGAAGGAAAATTACACTTGCGGTTTTTCTTGCCGTCATTGTGGTGCTTTTGATCGTTGCGGTTGCAACCGGCAGCGTGGGTTCCACAGTTCCCTGCCCGGATTGTGACGGTGCCGATCCCGCCTGCGAGACCTGCGGCGGCGAGGGTACCGTTGTCGGTAGCGCGTGGGCGCTTCTGCCCCCGCTGATTGCCATTGTGCTGGCGCTGATTACCAAAGAGGTTTACAGCTCGCTGTTCGCCGGCATTGTTTCGGCAGTCATTCTGGCGGCAAAATTCAGCCCGGTCGGCATTGCTAACGGGTTGAGCAGCGGTCTGATCGCCAGCCTTGCCGATGAATGGGACGTTGGTATTCTGATTTTTCTGGTTCTGCTCGGTATTATGGTGGCTCTGGTCAACAAGGCCGGCGGCTCGGTCGCCTTTGGCGAATGGGCGCAAAAGCACGTCAAATCCCGCGTAGGCGCACAGCTTGCAACCTTTGTGCTGGGCGTGCTGATCTTTGTGGACGACTACTTCAACTGCTTAACGGTCGGTTCTGTCATGCGCCCCATTTCGGATACGCGCAAAATCTCCCGCGCAAAGCTTGCCTACCTGATTGACGCAACTGCGGCACCCGTTTGTATGATCGCCCCGGTATCCTCCTGGGCGGCGGCCGTTGCCGGCGTTGCGGCAGGGCTTGGAATGAACGGCATTCTGCTGTTTACCAAGGCAATTCCTTACAATTATTATTCGCTCCTCACCATTGTTATGATCATTGCCATTTCGCTGATGAAGTTTGACTACGGCCCGATGAAACGGCACGAACTGAACGCAATGAAGGGCGACCTGTTCACCGAAGGTGAGCGGAACGATGCCGAGCTGAAAAACGAGCAGGTCGGAAAGGGCAAGATCATTGATCTTTTGCTGCCGGTCGGCGTGTTGATCGTTTGCTGCGTTCTCGGTATGGTTTATACCGGCGGGCTCTTCTCGGGCGAAAGCTTTATCGACGCGTTTGCAAACTGCGACGCTTCGGTCGGCCTTTCCTGGGGCGCTCTGATTGCCGTTATCTTTACCGTTATTTACCTGATCGCACGGAAAAAAGTGAACTTTCAGGATGCAATGGCCTGCATTCCGAAGGGCTTTATCGCAATGGTTCCTCCCATTCTGATCTTGACCTTTGCTTGGACTTTGAGCGGCGCGACCGGTGCTCTCGGTGCAAAATACTTTGTATATGACCTGATGAACGGCTCTGCCGCAGGGTTGCAGATCTTCCTGCCGGCCATCATCTTTGCCGTTGCGCTCTTCCTCGCCTTCTCCACCGGTACTTCGTGGGGTACCTTCGGCATTCTCATTCCGATTGTTGTTGCCGTTTTCCCGGCCGACAGCGAACTGCTTATCATCGGTATTTCGGCTTGCCTTGCAGGCGCCGTTTGCGGCGACCACTGCTCCCCCATTTCGGATACCACCATTATGGCTTCCGCCGGCGCGCAGTGCAACCACGTCAACCACGTTTCCACCCAGTTGCCA
>CAMPBZ010000143.1 GCA_946641795.1 uncultured Clostridia bacterium | reverse complement strand
TTTTGCTGGCCGAAAACGGATATGCGCCGGTTTTGATCGACCGCGGAGACGCGATTGGCGATCGCGTTGCCTCGGTGGATCGGTTTGTGCGCGAAGGCGTGCTGGATGAAAACTCCAATATCCAGTTCGGTGCGGGCGGCGCCGGAACGTTTTCGGACGGGAAGCTGATCACCCGCATTCACGATCCTTACTGCAACTACGTTTTGCAAACGCTTTGCCGCTTTGGCGCGCCGGAGGAGATTTTGACCCTTGCAAAGCCGCATATCGGCACCGATTTGCTGCAAAAGGTGATCTCGGCGCTTCTTTCCGAGATCGAACGGCTGGGCGGAAAGGTGCTTTACCGCACGCGGATGGACGACTTTTGCGAGCGGCCCGACGGCTCTGTTACCGTGTTTACCAACTGCGGCGAGCTTCGTTGCGGCGCCCTCTTGCTGGCGCCGGGGCACAGCGCGCGGGATACTTACGAACTGCTCTTGCAAAAGCAGTTTTCCATTGAGGCAAAGCCCATTTCGGTCGGCGTACGCGCCGAGCATCTCCAAAGCGAGATCGACCGCGCGTTGTACGGCGATTTTGCAGGGCACCCCAACCTGGGGCCTGCCGAATACGCGCTTTCGGATACCAAAGGCGCGCGCGGCGTTTACACGTTTTGTATGTGTCCGGGCGGAGAGGTCGTTGCCGCCGCTTCCGAAGCCGGCGGGCTTGTGGTAAACGGAATGAGCAACCACGCGCGCAACGGCAAAAATGCCAACGCGGCCGTGGCCGTTTCGCTTTCCTGCGCCGATTACGAGCCGGTCAACGGCAGTCTGGCGCTTGGCGCAATCGACTTGCAGCGCAGCATTGAGCGCGCGGCGTTTGCCGTTGGCGGCGGCGATTATTTTGCGCCGGTGATGACGCTTGGCGACCTGATGGAACCCTTCCGCGGAACGGAGCCCTCCCGCATTTTGCCGTCCTACCGGTCGGGCAAGGTGCGTGTGGCCGATTTGCGCGGCGTTTTTCCCGCGTTTGTGACCGAAAGCCTGCGTTATGCGTTTTCCTCTTTCGGCAAAAAAATCGCGGGGTACGATGCGCCGGACACCGTTCTGACCGCCGCCGAGACGAGAACTTCGGCTCCGCTGCGCATCCTGCGCCTGCCGGAAACGCGTACCGCTATTGGACACGACCGGGTTTATCCCTGCGGCGAGGGTGCCGGGTATGCCGGCGGAATTACCAGTGCCGCCGTTGACGGTCTTCGCTCGGCCGAAGCGCTGATCCGGCGCTTTGGGAGCATTGAAACATCATTTTAACGGAAAGGAGCGGCTTTATGGAAGCGTTTGCTCAAAATTTCAAATCCAAATGGCGCGTTTTATTTGACCCGGCAAATGCCGAACTGAATGAAGCCGCCGAAAAGCTTTCCTCTGCGCTGAAAATTACGCCCACAACCGCAAAACTGCTTTGCCTGCGCGGGTATCGCACCGCGGCCGAAGCCGAGCGCTTTTTGCATTTTTCGGATATTATCCCGCACGATCCGTTTTTGATGAAGGATATGGATCGTGCGGTGGAGCGATTGCAGAATGCAATCAAAAAGAAAGAAACGATTGCAATTTTCGGGGATTACGACGTGGACGGTGCAACCGCGACCGCATTGTTGTATCTCTATCTCAAACAAAAAGGTGCGACTGTGGGGTACTATATCCCCAGCCGGAGCAAGGAGGGGTACGGCCTTTCCGCGCCCGCCATTGACCTTTTGAAAAGCAAAGGCGTTTCCTTGATTGTAACGGTAGATACCGGCATTACTTCGATAGACGAGATCGCCTATGCAAAACGAAACGGGATTGATACCGTTGTGACCGACCACCACGCCTGCCGGCCGGAACTGCCGGAGTGTTGCGCGGTCGTCAATCCGCACCGAGCGGACGATAACTACCCCTTCTGCGAGCTGGCCGGCGTTGGCGTTGCTTTCAAGCTGGCCTGCGCTTTGGAGATCCGGCAGTTTGAAAGCGAGGGGAAATCGCCGCTGGAAGCCGTTTTGAACGTCAGCAACACCTATGCCGACCTGGTTGCCGTAGGTACAATTGCCGATGTGATGCCGGTGATTGACGAGAACCGCCTGCTCATTGCCAAAGGCATTGCCAATATGGAGGCGAATTGCCGCCCCGGCTTGCGGGCGCTGATGGACGCCGCCGCAGGGATCGGGCGCACCAAACAACGCAAAATTACATCTGCTTATATCGGGTTTGTCATTGCGCCGCGCATCAACGCCGCGGGGCGGGTGGCCGAGGCCGGAATTGCCGTTGAGCTCCTGCTTGCCAAAACGCAGGCTCGCGCCGAGCGCTATGCCAATCAGCTTTGCGAGCTGAACGTGGAGCGCCAGACCGAAGAGACCCGCATTGCAGAAGAGGCTTTCCGGATGATTGAGCAAATGCCTGCGGAAGAACGCCGCCGGGTCATTGTGCTGGATCACGACGACTGGCACCCCGGTATTATCGGTATTGTTGCCTCCCGCATTACCGAGCGCTACGGCCTGCCGTGCATTCTCATTTCCTATGAAGGCTCCGAGGACGGAACCGGCAAAGGCTCCGGCAGAAGTGTGAAGGGGTTGAACCTGGTTCACGCGCTTGCTTTTTGCAAGGATATTCTCGTCCGCTTTGGCGGGCACGAGCTTGCCGCAGGGCTTTCGGTGCGCAAAAAGGATGTTCCCGAACTGCGCCGGCTTTTGAACGACTATGCCGAAACGCATTCCGAGGCGGATGTTTCGCTCCAAAAAGAAGCCGACTGCACCTTGGAGATCGGGGAAATGACCCTCCGTTTGATCGAGGAATTGCGTTTGCTGGAACCATACGGAAACGGAAATCCGACCCCGAACTTTCTGTTGCGCAACGCCCGCGTTGCCAAAATAACGCCGATGAGCGCCGGAAAGCACGTCCGCCTGCAACTGGAAAAGGATGATCTTTCTATGGTTGCCGTTTGGTTTGGCCGGGGTGTGACCGATTTGCCGTTTGAAGAGGGTGAGTTTGCCGATTTCCTCTTCCGGCTGGACGCCACCGAGTTTAACGGCACCGTCCGCGCGCAAATGCTGGTGCAGGACGCTTCCTACGCGGAGCAGGACGCCGTCCGTCTGCTTTCGGAGCGCGACCGCTACGAGGCAATTTGCGCCGGGGAAGACTTCTTTGCTTCCGAAAACATTTTGCCGGACCGGCAGGATCTTGCCGCGCTTTACCAGTTCTTGCGCAAAGAGCACACAAAAGGGAAAACCTGTTTTCCCATCCGGCGGTTGCTGTTCTGCCTGAACCGTGCGGAACGCACGTTTACCTATTCCAAAATCCGTTTTTCCATTCAGATTTTGCAGGAATTGAACCTTTGCACATTTACCGAGCCGAGCCCGGATTATTTCGTTATGGAATGGAACCAAACGCCGGCAAAAACCGATTTGGAGCAATCGGCTTTGCTTCAAAAATTGCGCGGCGCAATGAAAAAATC
>CAMPBZ010000142.1 GCA_946641795.1 uncultured Clostridia bacterium | reverse complement strand
AAGTTTTAAAAAACCATTTACAAAATGGAAAATATATGGTATAATCCTATCAGAAACGGAAAACGGAGGAAGTTTATGGAAACCTATATTGACCGGATCAAATGGATGAAGAACGAGCGCAAAATGACAAACGAGCGCCTTTCGGAACGTTCGGGAATCCCGCTTGGCACTTTGAGCAAGCTCATGGCCGGAATGAACGAATCCCCCAAACTTTCCAATATCGTTGCCATTTGCAACGCGCTGGATTGCTCGGTGGATTTTATCATTACCGGCAATCCCGAAAATACCAACAACTATACGCTTTCGCCGGAGGAGATCCGCCTGATTGAACAGTACCGCAAGTTGGATCGCTGGGGGCGGGAACTGACCGCGGCGGTCATTGCCCACGAGGAGGCGCGCGCCGAAGAAGGTGCCGGCGGGGAGGCTCCCGCAAAACCGGCGCAGGAAAAGGGAAAAATCCTGTTTCCCAAGGCGCCGGCCGGTCGCTATGCCGGCGCGCAGGCAAAAACCGGAAAGCGGACGCTTCTGCTTTACGATTTGCCCGTTTCGGCCGGGAGCGGCGTTTACCTGGACGACAGCAAGGCCGAACGCGTCAGCATTCCCAACAACCAAAAAACGCTGGAAGCCGATTATGCTCTGCGCATCAGCGGCAACAGTATGGAGCCGAAATACCACAACGGCGACGTTTTGCTGGTGCAAAACGCCGAGGCGGTTGAAGTTGGCGAGGCCGGGATCTTTCTTTTGGACGGCAACGGCTTTTTCAAGATCTTCGGCGGCGACCGGCTCATTTCGCTCAATCCCGATTACGGCCCCATCCTGCTCAAAGATTTTGCCGATGTGCAATGCCGCGGCCGGGTGATCGGGCGCTTGCGCAAAAAATAAAATCAAATCTTATTCCAAGGCGTTTCCGGGTTCGGGAGCGCCTTTTTTGATTGGAAAAAGAAGGAAAACGGTGTCAAAAAAAGGCGCTCGGCATAGAATGATAGCGAGGAGAGTATTCTCCTTCCCAATTCTGATCTATCAAAAAGGAGATTTACGGTTATGGGGGAAAACAGATTCCCGAATTTGCCTCGGGAAACGGTTTGTATTGAAACCAATCGTGTCCTGGATTCCTGCCGCGATCGGGATTGCTTTGAGAATGTTCGCGTTTATCTTTCCGATTTTGGAAACGAAATTCTGGAGCACGCCGGAGCGGTTCGCGCCAAAAACGCGGAAATTCTTTGGACCAACCTGACCATTGATCCGATCGCCTTCAATCGCGGATTTTATTCGGTAAACATCCGTTTTTATATCCGCGTGGACTGCGAGGCCTGCATTGGCGGGCGCGGCCCGGGGCACAGCGGCGTTCAGCCGCAGGAATTTGAAGGGCTTGCCGTTTTGGAAAAGCGCGTAATTTTGTACGGCGGCGAGAACGGCACAATGACCTTCCGCAGTTCCAGAAACGACAGCTTTTGCTCGATCGGGGAACCGGGCGAGGGAAGCCGGAACCTGCCAACGGCGGTTGTGGAAGTGGTGGACCCCGTTCTGCTCGGCTCGCGCGTAATGGAAAAGCCGGAGCGCCCCTGCTGCCCTTGCTGCCGCGACGGTGAAATTCCGGATCATCTGCTGGCCGAATTGCAGGCGCCGGTCATTTTTGACGACGACAACGGCAGAGATCGCTTTTTAACGGTAACGCTCGGCATTTTCTCGGTGGTTCGCATCGTTCGCCCGGCGCAATACCTGGTGCAGGCGGCGGAATATGCCATTCCCGAAAAGGAATGCGTTTCTGCCGAGGAAGATAATCCTTGCCAAATCTTCCAGAGTATGCCGTTCCCGATGGGCGAATTTTCCTCGCAGGGTTTTCAGCCGGAACCGCCCCGTCCCGACCGGCATTGCGGTTGCGGCGGCTGATCGTTTCTTTACAAAAAAGCAGGTCAATCCGAAGGGAAAATCGGATTGACCTGTAATTTTTACTGTTTTTTATGCGTCTTGCCGGTCGTCGGCGTCCGGCCGCGGCAGGTCGGCGCTTGGTAAATCGCGCAGGAGCGTGTAGTTGCAATCGCCCGTTCCGCGAATGCACGCGGGCGTAATTTCCACCTTTGCAAGATCGCGGCGGGAGGGGATTTCGTACATCAATTTCGTCATTGCGCTTTCCAGAATGGCGCGCAAGCCGCGCGCACCGGTCTGGCGCTCAATGGCAAGATCGGCAACCGCCTGCAAGGCTTCATCGGAAAAGACAAGCTCTACGCCGTCCATTTGGAAGAGCTTTTGGTATTGCTTGACCAGGGAGTTTTTCGGCTCGGTCAAAATGCGTACCAAAGCGCTGCGGTCCAAATCCGAAAGGGGAACGATGACCGGGATGCGCCCCACCATTTCGGGGATCAGGCCGAATTTTACAATGTCGTGCGGGATCACATCCTTGAAAATGCCAATGTCCTTTTTTTCGGTTTTTGTTAGGATCTCGCCGCCAAAGCCGATGGTGGAGTTTCCTTTGCGCTTTTCAATAATCGCTTCCAGTCCGTCAAACGCACCGCCGCAAATAAACAGAATGTTTTGCGTATCCACCTGGATAAACTCCTGGTTTGGGTGCTTTCTGCCGCCCTGCGGAGGAACATTGGCAACGGTTCCTTCCAAAATCTTCAAAAGTGCCTGTTGTACGCCCTCGCCCGAAACGTCGCGGGTGATGGAGCGGTTTTCGCTTTTGCGCGCGATCTTATCGATCTCGTCGATATAAATGATCCCGCGTTCGGCGCGTTCTACATCATAGTCCGCCGCCTGGATCAGCCGCAGGAGAATGTTTTCAACATCCTCGCCAACGTAGCCGGCCTCGGTCAGCGTGGTGGCATCGGCAATGGCAAAGGGAACCTTCATTGTGCGCGCAAGCGTTTGCGCCAGATAGGTTTTTCCAACGCCGGTGGGGCCGATGAGGAGCACGTTGCTTTTCTGCAATTCCACATCGTCCTTTTGCGGCTCCGCTTTGGCGCCTTTTGCGCGACGGGATTGCTTGCTCTCCTTGGAAAGAATGCGCTTGTAATGGTTGTAAACGGCAACGGAAAGGGCGATTTTGGCCTCGTCCTGGCCGATCACGTATTGATCGAGCGAGGCTTTGATTTGCGCCGGGCGGGGAAGATCGTCCAGGGTAAAGCGTTCCTCGCGGCGGTGTTCTTCCTCGTTCTCGTAAATCACGCGGTTGCAGGTTTCAATGCAGAAATCGCAAAGATAGGCGCCCGTGGGAGATGGGATCAGAAAATTGACCTGATGCTCATTTCTCCCGCAAAAGGAACAATGCCGCAATCCTCTTCCGTTGTTATTTGTGTTTGCCATAGTAAAACGGGGGTCTCCTTTTTTGAATTCGAAATTACCGGTTGGTCAGAATTTTATCGATCAAGCCGTATTCCAGCGCCTCTTGCGCCGTCATATAGTTATCGCGGTCGGTATCCTTTTCAATCACTTCCAGCGGTTTGCCGGTGTTGGAGGAAA
>CAMPBZ010000141.1 GCA_946641795.1 uncultured Clostridia bacterium | reverse complement strand
AGCGTATCTACGGCGTCGTCCACGTAGAGCTCTTCATAAATCTCTTTCACTTCGCGGTCGGTCATCAACCCCACCAGTTTGGTTTGCAGGTCGGGGTCAAGCTCGGCAAAAATTTCGGCGGCGCTGTCCTTTTTCAGCATTCTGAAAATCACGGCGGCGCGGTTTTCGGGAAGACTTGCCAAAAATTCGGCGGCATCCACAGGCGGAATTTCGTCCAGTTCCCGAACCAGTTGGGAATACTTCTTTTCTTCCAGCAGTTGGTTCAGTTTTTCCATATCGAAGATTTCATTCTCTTCCATCTGTTTGCCCTCCTTTTCCGGTTAGATTTTTTTAGATTGCAGGTTTATACGCCGGCAAGGCGGTTGAAATACGCCTCGTAAGCGGCAAATTTTTCTTTGGTTTGCGCTTCGTTTTCGCCTTCCAGCAGGTAGTAAAACTTGACCTTCGGCTCGGTTCCGGAGGGGCGCGCAACGATCATATCGCCGTTCTCCAACCGGAAGGAAAGCACATTCGAGCGGGGAAGGCCGGTCGGTTTGGTCGTTTTTCCGTCGGTAATGGTTTGTTTCAGGTAATCGCCCAAAACGGCAACGCGGCTGCCCAAAAATTCCTTGGGCGGATTTTTGCGCAACTCGTCCATCAAAGCGGCAATCCGCGCGGCTCCGTCCAAGCCCTCCATATAAACCTCGCCGGTGACCTCAAAGAAGAACCCGTACCGGCGGAAGAGCGCATCCAGCGCGTCCGAAAGCGTCATTCCGGCGGCGTGGTAATAGGCGGTCATCTCGGTAATCAGCATTGTTGCCACCACCGAGTCCTTGTCGCGCGCATAGGTGCCTTTCAGGTAGCCGTAGCTCTCCTCAAAGCCAAACAGGAAGGTGCCGTGCCCGGCTTCTTCCTGCTTTTTAATGACCTCGCCGATAAACTTGAACCCGGTCAGCACGTTGTAAAGCCGGATGTTGTTTTCGGCGCAGATTTTTGCGGCCATTTCGGAAGTGACGATGGTTTTGACCATATAGGGCTCGGGTGGCATCGTGCCGGTCTTTTTGTAAGCGGTAATAATGTAATCGGCAAGCAAAGCGCCCATCTGGTTGCCGGTAATGGTGCGGAACGCGCCGGATTTGGTGCGCGTCATCACGCCAACGCGATCGGCGTCCGGGTCGGTTGCAATAATCAGGTCACAGCCCACGCGGTTTGCAACCTCAATTCCCAAAGTAAACGCGGCGGGGTATTCGGGGTTCGGTTTTACCAGGGTGGGGAAATTGCCGTCCGGCTCCATTTGCGCCTCCACCGGGTAGAGGTGCTTGACGCCGATGCGGCGCATCACTTCAGGCACCATCTTGTAGCCGGCACCGTGCAGGGGAGTGTAAACGATTTTCAAATCGTCCGCCACGGCCTTGACCGCCTGCGGGTTGACTGCCTGCGCAAGCACGGCGGCAAGATATTTTTCGTCAACCTCTTTGCCGATCATTGTAATAAGCCCCTCGGCAATCGCCTGTTCCACCGGCATTTTGCGAACGTCGCGGAAAATATCCAGCTTGGCAATCGCGGCGGAAACGGCGTCGGCGTGTTCGGGCGGCAGTTGCCCGCCGTCATCCCAGTAGGCCTTGTAGCCGTTGTACTGCTTGGGGTTGTGCGAGGCGGTAATGTTAATACCGGCAACGCAGCCCAGCTCCCGAACGGCAAAAGAGAGTTCGGGTGTGGGGCGGAGCGCGTCAAACAGGTAAACGCGAATGTTGTTTGCCGCCAGAACGCCGGCGGCGGTTTTTGCAAACAGGTTGGAGTTGTTGCGGCTGTCGTAAGCGATCACAACGCCGTCTTTTGCGCGCTGCTCGCCCAAAATCAGATTTGCAAGACCTTGCGTTGCGTAGGCAACGGTATGTACGTTCATTGCGTTCAGGCCGGCTTTCATTGTGCCGCGAAGCCCGCCGGTACCAAACGCCAGCATATTGGAAAAGCGGAAAGCAATTTCCTTTTCATCGTTGGCAATGGCGCGGAGCTCTTCCTTTTCCGCCTCGGTTACCGTCGGCTCCAAGAGCCAACGCTCATATTCTTTTCGGTAATCCATCTGCGATCCCTCCGGTTACAAGTTTCATCAAGTCAAATCAAATCCAGAATTGCATATCCGTCGGCAAGGAATTGTTTCAGTTCCCCGGCTGTCAGTTTGCGCTGGGAAAGAAGCGCAAGCCGGTAGAGGTAGGCGGCGGTTTTTTCCTGCTTTTCGCCTTCCATAGCCGAAAGCTTTGCAATCAGCGGCGAGGCCGTGTTTACGGTCAGCGTTTCGTCGGTAGGGAAGGAGCCCAAGCCGCCCATACCGCTCATCGAATACAGCTTCATCATTTCTTCCATCCGGCGGGACTCCTCGCTAACGGTCAAAAGCAGGGGAACGCCGGCGTCTTTGAGCGAGGCAAACGAAACTTTCAGCTTTTCGTTGCCCGAAACCTTTACAAACAGGGCTTTGAGCGCCTCGTCCTCGGCGGCGGCTCCGTCGCCTTTCAGCGCGCCGGCAACGTCGGCGTCGATCCGCAAATATTTCACGTTGGGATCGTAGCTTTCCAGGTAGGAAAGGAACTGCGTATCCAGCGGCTTTTCAAAAACCGCAATCTGCATTCCTTCGGCCTCAAACATTGCAATATACTGCGCCTGCGCGGCTTTATCCGAGGCGTAGTAAACCGTGTTTTCGTGCTTTTCTTTTGCGGTTTCCAGGTATTCCTTGACCGTTTGGTATTTTCCGTCGGTCAATTCCAGCAGGAGCGCGTCCTGCACGCGGTCGTAGAACTTGCGGTCGCGCATACAGGCGTATTCTACAAAGGTGCGGATGTCGGCCCAAACCTTTTCGTATTCCTCGCGCTCGGTATTGCAAAGGCTGTTCAGCTTATCGGCCACCTTTTTTACAATGTGCGCCGAAACTTTGGAAACATAAGTGTTGTTTTGCAAATAACTGCGCGAAACGTTCAAAGGCAGTTCGGGGCAATCGAGAACGCCTTTGAGCATCAGCAGATATTCGGGAATGACCTCTTTGATATTGTCGGCAACGAAGACCTGATTGTAATAGAGCTTGACCTGCCCCTCAATGGACTCATACTCGTTCGTCAGCTTGGGGAAGAAGAGAATGCCGCGGAAATTGAGCGGATAATCGGCGTTGATGTGGATCCAGAACAGCGGCTCGCGGAAATCGTGAAAGACCTTTTGATAAAACGCCTTGTATTCTTCGGGCGTGCAATCGGAGGGGTTTTTCAGCCAGAGCGGAGTGGTGTCGTTGATCGGTGCGGGCGCTTCTTCGCCCTCTTTTTTCTCTTCCGGCTGTTTTCCGGCTTCGGTAAAGTAGATCTCCACCGGCATAAAGGAGCAGTATTTTTCAAGCACTTCCTTCAACTTGTCCGCTTCCAGGTATTCTTTTTCCTCGTCGGAAATGTGCATTACCACGGTGGTGCCGTGCTCGGTTCGGTCACCGGCGGAAATTTCATAGTC
>CAMPBZ010000140.1 GCA_946641795.1 uncultured Clostridia bacterium | reverse complement strand
GTTGAACTATTAGCACGAAGGACAAAGAAACCCTGCTCAACGAGGATATTACCGCCCCGGAAGTCCGCCTGATCGGGCCGAACGGTGAAACGCTGGGGATCGTCAGCTCCCAAAAAGCGCTGGATACCGCCTACGACTACGGAATGGATCTTGTTATGATGGCGGCGCAAGCTACGCCCCCCGTTTGCAAGATTATGGACTACGGCAAGTTCTGCTTTGACCGCGACAAACGCGAAAAAGAGGCGCGCAAAAAGCAGCAAACCGTGGAGCTCAAAGAGATCCAGCTTTCCTGCCGGATCGACACGCACGATTTTGAAACCAAAGTACGCCACGCCATCCGCTTTTTGAAGGATGGAAACAAAGTGCGCGTGGTGATGAAGTTCAAAGGTCGTGAAATGAGCCACCAGAGCATCGGCCAGGAGATCCTGGAACGCTTCAAAGCCGCCTGCGCGGAATGCGGAACGGTGGAAAAAGCGCCGGTACTGGACGGCAGATTTTTGAGTATGGTCATTTCGCCCGTCAAAGCAAAATAAGTTCAACAGGTTGAACAGAGAGAAAAGGAGAATTTCAAAATGGGAAAAATCAAAACACATAAGGCATCTGCAAAACGGTTTACCGTTACTGCCAACGGCAAGGTCAAAATGTTCCATTCCTCGCACCGTCACAACACGGGCAACAAGCCCGCAAAGCGCATTCGCCATCTGCGTGCAAGCGCTCTGGTGCAGGGCAAAATGGCAAGCAACATCAAGGCTATGGTAAAGTAATCGGAAACGGAGGAATTGAAAAATGGCAAGAGTTAAAGGCGCAATGATGACGCGCAAGAGAAGAAAAGCAACGCTGAAAGCGGCAAAAGGATACTGGGGTGCAAAATCCAAGCATTTCAAAATGGCGAAAGAAGCCGTTATGAAAAGCGGGAACTACGCCTTCGCCGGCAGAAAGCTCCGCAAGAGAGATTTCCGCAGTTTGTGGATCACCCGCATTTCTGCGCAGGCAAAGGTGAACGGAATGAACTATTCCACCCTGATGCACGGTTTGAAGAAGGCCGGCATCAACCTCAACCGCAAAATGCTCGCTGAAATCGCAGTCAGCGATAAGGAAGCGTTCGCCGCTCTGGCAGCGCAGGCAAAAGCCGCCCTTTGATCGAAACAATCAAAAACCCGATGGTAAGCATCGGGTTTTTGTCATAGATAGCACACTTTCGCCTTTGCCGAAAAGGACGCTCAAATGGGAAAAAAGGAGGGAAAAACGATGGATTTTTCGGAGGAGATCATTCGTTCCAGGAAAAATCGCGCCGTGGTGGAGCTTGGTAAATTGGCCGACCGCGCCAACCGCGAGCAGGAAAAACGCTTCCGCTTTGACGGCGTAAAACTCACCGCCGACGCCATTTGTGCCGGAGTGGAGATCCCGCAGCTGTTTTTGCGCGAGCAAAACGCCGGGCAGATCCTTGCCGCACTTGCCGAAAAAACCGGGCGCGACCCGCGGCAGGCGGTGGGGCGCATTTTGCGGTTGAGCGACGAGGTTTTTGCCAAAATTTCGGAAGAAAAATCGCCCGAAGGCGTGATATGTGTTGCAAAATATATTGACAAAATTCAAAAAGATGATATAATAGAAGGTAGATTTTTTTCAAAAATCGAAAAGGAACGCGTCGTTTTGCTGGAAGCGGTGCGAGATCCTTCCAATCTGGGCGCCGTCATCCGTTCGGCGGCGGCATTGGGGGTCGATCGCCTGATCATCAGCGCCGATTGCGCCGACCTTTACAACGCCAAAACGGTGCGCGCGTCTATGGGAACGCTCTTCACCCAGGCGGTCAGCCGGGTGGATGACCTGGCCGGCGCCGTTGCCGGGCTCCGGCAAAGCGGGCGGCGGGTTTTTGCCGCAACGCTTACGCGAGACGCCGCCGCGCTGGGAACTTTCCCGGTGCAAAAGAGCGATTGCGTGGTCATCGGCAACGAGGGGCACGGACTTTCGGAGCAGGTCATTGCCGCCTGCGGCGAATGCGTTTATATCCCAATGAGCGGGCGCGCCGAATCCTTCAACGCGGCGGTGGCGGCCTCGCTTTTGATGTGGGAGTTTTCCAAGGCGAAACAATAAGAAATTCAAAAAAAGGGGGACGATTTGTATGAACCGGCAGGAATTGATCAACTGGATCTGGCTTGCCGAAACCATTGGCCGTTCGGGGCTTGTTTTTCGCAAATTGATCTCCCGGTTTGAGCATCCGGAGGAACTGCACGCGGCAAACGAGGAAACCATCCGGGCAATTCCGGGTCTGACCGAGCGGAACGTCGCGGCGCTGATGCACAAGGATCAAAGCGCGGCGGTCAAAATTCTGGACGATTGCGAGCGGCTGGGTATTTCGGTACTGCCATACAACGCGCCGGAGTTTCCGCGCATTCTGCACGACATTCCCGATCCCCCGCCGCTGTTGTACGTTGCGGGAAAACTGCCGGATTTTGAAAAGCTGTTCTGTATAGCAATGGTCGGTACCCGGAAAATGAGCGAGGCGGGTATGCAAAACGCCTATCGCCTCTCCTGGGAGCTTGCCTCCGCCGGCGCGCTGATCATCAGCGGCCTTGCCGAAGGAATCGACGGCGTTTGCGCCGTCGGCGCCTTGCAGGGCGGCGGGCAAACGGTTGCCGTTGTGGGCTGCGGGCTGGATATTGCCTACCCGGGGCATCACGGCAAACTGATGAACCATATTGTCAAAGAGGGCGGCGCCATTCTTTCGGAATACCCGCCGGGAACGCCGCCGGCACAATACCATTTCCCAATCCGCAACCGGATCATCAGCGGGCTTTCGCAAATCGTCATCGTGGTAGAGGCGGGAATGTCGAGCGGCTCGCTCATTACGGCGCGGGAGGCGTTTGCGCAGGGCAAAAAGGTGTTTACCATTCCGGCCGACCCCGAAACCCACGCCGCCGACGGAAATAACAAACTGTTGCAGGACGGCGCAAAGGTCATTCTGGAAAGCCGCGATCTGGTGGAGCAATTCCGCTACGTGTTCCAAAACCGGCCGCTTGCCGAGCGGGTCAAACCGTTGCTCGGCGGTGCCGACCGCAATGCGTTGCGCGCATTCGGCGTCATCG
Organism: uncultured Clostridia bacterium; assembly: GCA_946641795.1. GTDB lineage: Bacteria > Bacillota > Clostridia > Oscillospirales > CAG-272 > UMGS1865. The sequence continues at coordinate 407 of CAMPBZ010000140.1, read as the reverse complement.
GCTTTGAGAGTGCGCCGGAACTTCCGCGGGAAAAACCAAAAAAAGAGCCGCCAAAGAAAGCGGCTGAAACGCCGAAACCGGCAAGCGAGCCGCAGGCTCCGTCGGTCATTCCGGACGAGGTACTGCAATCGCTCTCCCCGGTGCAGCTTGCCGTGCTGGAAGCAATGCCGGACGATTGCCCCATCGTGCCCGAAAAGATACAAACCGAGTATTCGCTCGGCGAGGTGATGGCGGCGCTCACGGTGCTGGAAGTACTCGGCATCGTTCGCAAACTGCCCGGCTCTATGTATGGAAAAACTTGAAAAGAAACAAACTTTCAGTACGTTATGATTTTATAAAGAGAAACACCGAAAGAAGAAAGGAACAACCATGGCAAACAATCTGGTCATTGTGGAGTCTCCCTCCAA
>CAMPBZ010000139.1 GCA_946641795.1 uncultured Clostridia bacterium | reverse complement strand
GGCGTGCAAGCGCCGAGCCTTCCAGTCCCTCGGCCGCCGTTTGGCGCAAAAAGCAAAGCGGAATGCCAAAGGCGACCATACCGAGCGAAAAGAAATCCACCGCGGCCGCCCTGCCCGCAAGCAACGGAACCACAAAGGAGACCCCGCCGAAGAGCAGAAAAAAGAGCCCGTAGCATTGCAGTTCGACCAGCAAAAGCGCCTCGCGGAGCCGGGAGCAAGCGCACAACAGCCGGGAGCTTTCCGCCGTTTGCAACACCGCGCGGTGAAACGCGATGCGGGCGCTCCCAATCTCCCGCGGCGGTGTCGGCTTTCCCGCCAGCGCCGCCAGTAAAACGCTGTTTTTCGCCCCTGCGCGAATTTTTCCGGCGCCCCGCTCCAAAACTTCCCAAACCATAAAAAATCCTCCCCATACCGCGCGTTCGGCACGATATGTAGAGGATTTTTTGCTTTTTATTTTATTTTTTTTCGTCCGGCGGGTTCAAAAGGTCAGGGCGCTGTTCCTCGGTCTTTTTGCGCGCCTCGGCTTCCCGCCATTCGTCAATGTTTGCGTGGTGACCGGAAATTAAAACCTCCGGCACGGTTTTGCCGTGAAATTCGTAAGGGCGGGTGTATTGCGGATATTCCAACAGGCCGGAGGAAATGCTTTCTTTTTCATAGCATTCCGGGTCGGCAAGCACGCCGGGGCAAAGCCGCGCGACCGCGTCCGTCAGGATGCACGCGGGAATTTCCCCGCCGGTCAGCACAAAATCGCCAATCGAAATTTCCTCGTCAACAATCTCTTCAAGAATGCGCTGATCCACACCTTCGTAATGCCCGCAAAGAAGCACTAGATCGTCGTAATTCTGCGCCAGCTCCGCGGCCTTGGCCTGCGTGAGCACCTTGCCCGCGGGGGAAAGGTAGATCACCCGCCGCCGGCCCGAAAAGCCGTCGATCTCCTGCTCTTTCAGAACGGCCTGGTAGCAATTCCAAATGGGCGGCGCCATCATCAGCATTCCCTTGCCGCCGCCGTAAGGCGTGTCGTCCACGCGGCGGTGCTTATCCTCGGTATAATCGCGAATGTTGAAAAGATGCACGTCGATCGCGCCGTTTTTTTGCGCGCGACCGAGAATGCTCTCGCCGAGCACATTTCCCACCAGCTCGGGAAAAAGCGTCATAATATCAAATCTCATACGTTTTCGGAACCTCCGTCCAGCAGTCCGGGAATGGGCAAAACATACACCGCGTCCTCAACATCCACGCGCTTGACAAACTCCGCAACGTTCGGCAAAAGCGCCTCTCCGTTCGGCGTTTTTACGGTAAAAAGCGTGTTTTTCCCGCGCGTATCCACCGAAAGAACGGTGCCGAGCGTTTCCCCGGTTTCGGCGTGCTTGACGGGAAGCCCGATCACGTCGGCCAAAAAGAACGCGCCTTCGGAAAGGCGAAGGTCGCCTCTTGCGGCGTAAACCGTCCGGCCGCGCAGGGCGTTGGCCTGTTCCTCGTCGGTAACGCCTTCCAGCTCGGCAATCACAAACGCGCCCAAAACCGACGCTTTGTTAACCTTTACCGGGCGATAGGCGCCCTTTTCTTCCAACCAGAAGACGGAAAGCGCGGCCAGATCGCGCGGGGTATCGCAATAGGATTCCAGCTTGATCGCGCCGCGGAACCCGTGCGTATTGATGATCTTCCCGCATTCCAGATATTCGTGTTTCATACGCGCTCCCCTTTCCGGCTTTGCAAACGCCATTGTTATTATAACACGCAACCGGAAAAAATGCAACGCTTCGACCTTATTTTTTCATTTTTCGGCGTTTTTTTGCCGTCGAGCCGAAAGATTTTGAAAAAATTTACAAAAAAGACTTGCAACCGCCGGCGTTTTGCGGTAAAATAAGGTATCTCAACCAAACGGAGGACTTGAATAAATGGATTTTACAACTTGGCTGATGCCGATTATGCTGGTCGTTCTGATCGTGGTATTTTACTTTTTCGGCATTCGTCCGCAAAAGAAAAAGGAAAAAGAAGAAAACGCAATGCGGAGCAACTTAACGGTTGGCGATGAGATCACCACCATCGGCGGCATCATCGGAAAGGTCGTCAGCATCAAAGAGGAGACCTGCGTGATCGAAACGGCGCACGAGCGCACCAAGATCCGCATTCTCAAAACGGCGATCGCCCGCGTGGACGTAAAAGCCGAGGATGCGGTCGACTGATCCCTTTTCCGCTCTTCTTTGTAAGCATAAAATAACCTTTGCGCGCATACTCTGGCAACAGAAACAACGCAAAGGTTATTTTATTTTTTTGCAGGAGGACATTTTATGAACCGCGCCCGCACAAAAAAGGCAAAAAATTCTTCTGTTCGCTCCGGGTGGAAAGCCGCGGCTCTCGCGCTCGGGTTCTCCCTGGGCATTGGCGCCGTTTTCATTCTGCTGGCCGCCCTTGCGGCAAGTTTTACGCCCGACCCCGGCCGCCTGATCTTCCCGCTCGCCGTTGCCGCCGCTGGATTGACCTATCTTTTTGCGGGCGTGATCGCCGCAAAGCTCCGGCCGGACGCTCCTTTGGCGGCGGGCGCGGTAAACGGATTGATCCTTGCGGCAATCTCGCTGGCTTTATCCCTGCTGTTCCGCAAGCGTGCAACCGTTTTTCCCGCCTACGTAACGGCTCTGCTCCACGCCGGAATGATCCTGCTTTCGCTTTTGGGCGCGTATTTGTATATTTTGAAAAAGCGAAAACAGCCGCGAAAGAAAAAGCGGAAACACGGATGATTTTCAAAAAGGCGCATTGTTCAATGCGCCTTTTTGATTTTTTTGTGATTTGTTCACCGTCTGTTCATATATATTCTTTAAAATATTATATAATAACATTAGAAACTACTGAAAGGAGCCGACGGGCGTATGAAAAAACTATTTCCCTTTTTGAAACCCTACCGCAAGGAAACCGTACTGGCTCCCTTTTTCAAACTGCTGGAAGCCGGGTTTGACCTGCTGGTACCGCTCATCGTCAAACAAATCGTTGATGTTGGCGTGCAAACCGGGGACAAGCCCTATATCTGGAAGATGGTCGGCATTCTTGCCGCTTTTGCCGTTGTCGGTTTGATCTGTGCGCTGACGGCGCAGTATTTTGCGGCGCGCGCCGCAGTCGGCTTCGGCACCTCGCTCCGCAGCGAGCTCTTCCGCAAGATCCAAAGCTTTTCCTACCGCGAAACCGATAAAGCCGGTGTTGACACGCTGATTACCCGGATGACCTCGGACGTCAACCAGATCCAATCCGGCATCAACCTATTTTTGCGGCTCTTGCTCCGTTCCCCCATCATCGTCATCGGCGCGGTCATTCTCGCCTTTACCGTGGATGTGCGGGGCGCGCTGGTTTTCGTTGTGGTGGTTCCGCTCTTGGCCGTGGTGGTGTTTTCCCTGCTTTTGATCGGATTTCCGCTTTACAACCGCGTTCAAAAAAATCTGGATCACATAACCGGACTGACGCGCGAAACGCTGACCGGCGTGCGCGTGATCCGCGCCTTCCGCG
>CAMPBZ010000138.1 GCA_946641795.1 uncultured Clostridia bacterium | reverse complement strand
TCCCCTCCCCCAAGGTCTTACCCTCTCCTATCTTACTTAAAATTCAGTTCGCCTACCGAGGTAACGGTAGAGGGGAGGGTGGGGATTTCATCGAGTGCCAAGTTTTGGAAGGCTTGTTTACCGATGGTTTCCAGGCCTTCTTCCAGGGTCAGAGTAGTGACGGAGATGCAATTCAGGAAGGCGCCGTCGCCGATGGTTTTGATATAACCGGGGATATGGATTTCGGTGAGGGCTTCGCAGAAAGCGAAGGCGCTGTTGGGGATGACCGAAAGAGCCGAGGAAGGAGCAAAGTTCAGCTCTTCCAGGTCAGAGCAGCGGTAGAAGGCGCCCTCGCCGAGTTCGGCCACGGCGGCGGGCAGGGTCAGCGATTGCAGGTTGCTGCACTCCGCAAAGGCGTATTTGCCGATGGACAAAAGTGTTGCGGGCAGGGAAAGCTCGGCAATTTCGGAATGGGCGCGGAAAGCGGACTTGCCGATCTTCACCACCGTTTTTCCGGCCAGCTTTTCGGGAATGACCACGGTATGCGGCTCGGCGCAGCGGACGTAGGATTGCGACTCGTCATCGGAGGCGGACGTTGAGCCCTTGGTTTGGGAATAGAACCCGGTAATCATTACCGACTCGCTGTCCACGCTTTCAAAGGTATAGCAATCGTAAATGGTGGCGCGGCTGGCGGTTTGCACGTTGCCGTCGGCGTCCAGGCTCACAATGCGTTCAAAGGTAGGGGCAACCGAATCGTCTTTTTCCAAATCGCTCTGCTTTCCGCTGCCGTTCTTTTTTCCGCAGGCGGCAAACACCGCAAGGGCAAGGAGCAGGGCAAGCAGAAGCGCAATACGCCGTTTCATCATAAAAGCATTTCCTTTCCTTTTGTGGAATACGGAATTATTTTAGCACAATTCTAAAAAAAAGTCAATAGTTCGGGGCGGGATTTTGTTTTTTCTTGACAAGCGGGGCGCGGTATGATAGAATAGGAACAGAGTATTTTCCGCGCGCGGGTGCGGAAGGGAAGCCCGACCGGCAAAAATAAAACCCGGCCGGCGCCCGAAAAAGCCAACAGAAAAACCCCGAAATCGGGGAGGACAGACGAAAAAACGCGATTGGGAGAAAAAGATGCTTGCTTCGGTTTACAGCGCGGGAATTTCCGGCATTGACGGTTTTTTGGTAACGGTGGAGTGCAACCAGGTGCCATCGGAGAACGTGCGGTTTGACATTGTGGGTCTGCCCGACCTTGCCATTCGGGAGGCGAAGGAGCGCGTTTTGAGCGCCCTGCGCAATTCGGGCAACCGGTTCCCGGAGGCAAAAATTACCGTCAACCTTGCTCCGGCCGACCGCAAAAAGGAAGGCACGGGCTTTGACGCCGCCATTCTGACGGCCGTTTCGGTTTGTTCCGGGGCGCTCCGCGGGGTCAATTTTGCCAACAAGTGCATCATTGGCGAGCTTTCGCTTTCGGGCGAGCTGCGCCCGGTGAACGGCGTGCTTTGTATGTGCGTGGCGGCAAAGGAAGCCGGCGTTTCCGAGGTTTACGTCCCGGTGGAAAACGCGGCCGAGGCCGCGGCGGTGGAGGGGGTTTCGGTTTACGCCGTTCCCACCGTCAAAGCGCTGTTCGCGCACCTCACGGGAGCCGAAAAACTCACACCAGTACGCCCTGTAACGCCTTTTGACGGCGCAAACCAGACCTACGCCGAGGATTTTTCGGACGTTCGCGGTCAGCGCCAGGCAAAGCGCGCCATGGAAATTGCCGCGGCGGGCGGCCACAACATTCTGCTCATCGGCCCTCCCGGCACCGGCAAATCAATGCTGGCAAAGCGCCTGCCCTCCATTCTGCCGCCTCTGACCTTTCAGGAGGCCATTGAAACCACCAAAATCCACTCGGTTGCCGGAACGCTGGCGGCCGGGCAATCGCTCCTTTTGCGCCGTCCCTTCCGCGCCCCGCACCACACCATGAGCCCAGTCAGCTTGGTGGGCGGCGGCGCCAATCCCACGCCCGGCGAAGTCTCGCTGGCGCACAACGGGGTGCTGTTTTTGGACGAGCTGCCCGAGTTTCCCAAAGCGGTCACCGACTCGCTCCGCCAGCCGCTGGAAGACCGCAAAGTGACCATTACCCGCGCCTCCGGCCGGCTGACCTTTCCCTGCTCTTTTATGCTGGTGGCGGCCATGAACCCCTGCCGGTGCGGCTACTTCGGCCACCCCACCCATCCCTGCACCTGCAAGGCCGGCGACGTGGCGCGCTATCTCTCGCGGGTGAGCGGTCCCTTGATGGACCGCATCGACATTCAAATTGAGCTTCCCTCGCTCCCCTACGAGACGATCTCCACCGCCGACGATCAGGCCGAGCGCTCCGACGTTATCCGCGCCCGCGTTATTGCCGCCCGCAAGTTTGCCCGCGAGCGGATGGCCGACCGCCCCGATATTTTCTGCAACGCCCAGCTGGATCCCGCCGGCATTCACCGCTATTGCGGGGTGGACGCCGCGGCCTCGGCACTCTTGAAAACCGCCTACGAAAAGCTCGGTTTGAGCGCGCGCGGCTACGACCGCGTCCTGCGCGTGGCGCGCACCATTGCCGACCTTGCCGGGAGCGAAACAATCGGGATGGATCACGTTGCCGAGGCCATTCAGCTCCGCTCGCTGGACCGCAAATACTGGCATTGATTTTTCCGTTGCTTTTTTGCCGCTTGTCCTTGACAGGGACGGCGGAAGATGCTATAATAAAAACAGCTTTTCAAATCCGCAAAAGGAGGGGAAGGGAATGGCGTTTTTTGATATGCACACGCATTTTCTTTGCGGCGTTGACGACGGCGCAAAGAACGAGCACGAGTCGCGCGCGCTTTTGCGTATGGCCTACGAGGACGGCGCCCGCGCCATTTGCTTAACGCCGCATTTCAGCCCCTACCTGTTCGGCGATTCTTCCGCTTCCTCGGAGCGCGCCTTTGAGCGCCTGCGCGACTACGCCGCCGAGGAGTTTCCCGATCTTACGCTTTACCTCGGCCACGAGCTCGGCTATTACGATTCCTGCCTTTCCGCTTTGAGCGAGGGTCGGTGCCGCACGCTTTCCGGCAGCCGCTATCTTTTGGTCGATTTTCCCGCCGGCGTCTCCTTTGCCGTTTTGCGCCGCGGGCTGGATCAGCTCCTGCAAATGGGCTACGTTCCCGTGCTTGCCCACGCCGAGCGCTACCGCGCGCTTCGCTTCCGCTTAAAGTGGCTTGCCGAGTTCGTCTCCCTCGGCGGTCTCGTCCAGCTCAATGCCGGCAGCGCCGTTGGCGACTACGGCGGATTTGAAAAAAAACAGTTCAAAAAAATCGTTCAGCAGGGACTGGTGCACGTTATTTCCTCGGACGGCCATAATACCGATACCCGCAAACCGCTAATGTCGGTCTGCATCCCCGTCCTGGAAGAATTGACCGATCCCGATACCATCCGCCGCCTGACCTGGGACAACGCCTACGCGATTGTTCATAATGAGAGGGTTTGAGGGGGAGGAAAGGCCGCGAGAGGGGGAAGAACTTTTTGCAAA
>CAMPBZ010000137.1 GCA_946641795.1 uncultured Clostridia bacterium | reverse complement strand
CGAAGATGTATCTTTAAGCTTCGGCAGGTGCGCCGACAGGGCAAACGCCTGCGCAAGCACCGCAGCTGATGCAGGTGTCCGCATCAATTTCAAATTTGCCGTCGCCTTCGCTGATCGCGCCAACGGGGCATTCGCCGGCGCAAGCGCCGCAAGCTACGCAGTCATCGGAAATTTTGTATGCCATTGTTTTGTCCTCCTAAAAATTTGGTACAATACTATTCTAACATATTTTTTGAAATTTGCAACAGTTTTGGTAAAAAATTTTCTTTTTTTTCGGGAATTATTCGATCGGCTCGTCCTGTGCGTCGGTCTCCGCAACCTCTTCCTCGGCGCGTTTGCCGCGGGAAAGCACGGTCACTTCCTCGCGCTTGTACTGCTTAAAGGCTTCGGTTTCGGTCAGCCGTACCCGAACGGTTCCGGCAATGGGGTTGTTGGAAACCACCTCGCCAACGCCGTCCGCGGTCTTCACCGTGGAGCCGATCGGCGGCGTGAGCTTCAATTCCTGCGCGTAGGACTCGGTCTCGTAGCGCAAACAGCACATCAGGCGGCCGCAGGTGCCGGAGATCTTTGTCGGGTTGAGCGAAAGCCCCTGATCCTTTGCCATTTTAATCGACACCTGCACAAAATCGGAAAGGAAGGAAGCGCAGCAGAGCGGACGCCCGCAAGCGCCAAGCCCGCCAAGCAGTTTTGCCTCGTCCCGAATGCCGATCTGCCGCAGTTCAATGCGCGTATGGAACACGCCGGCAAGGTCTTTGACCAGGTCGCGGAAATCCACCCGCCCGTCGGATGTAAAGTAGAAGAGCAGTTTGGAATTGTCAAAAGCGAACTGCACGTCAATCAGCTTCATCGGCAGGCCGTGTTCCTCCACCTTTTTGCGGAAGATCTCGGCGGCGTCTTTTTCCCGCGCGCGGTTTTCTTCATTAACGTCAATATCCTCGCGGGTGGCAAGGCGGAGCAGGGGGCGCAGGGGCGATTGCAGGTCGCCTTTGGAAACAATGCGATTGGGGAAGGCGATCTCGCCAAACTCCGGGCCGCGCGCCGTATCTACAATCACAAAATCCCCTTGGCGTACGGTTTTGCCTTTCGGGTCAAAATAATAGATTTTTCCGGTGGAGCGGAAACGAACGCCGATGATCTCGGCGCGATCCTCCGGCGCGATCTCGCGCCCGGTGAACACCGAGGGGATCGAATCCAGCGGAAATTCTTCAATTTCGGGCAGTTCCGCGGTTGCGGCAGTCGTTTCGGCGCGGAAAGCTGGCGTTGCCGGCAGATCGGCCGAAAAAGCTCCGGTTTCGGGCGCGGCCGGCTTGCTTCCGTCCGCCGCCTGCAAAACGATCTGCGCGCGCAATTCTTCCATCGAGAGCGTTTCGGCTTCGGTCGGCTGACCGATGCGGTCAACGATCCCGCGGGCTTGATCGCGGTTTCCTTTGCCGTGGCGGCGACCCCGGTGCGAGCGGTTTCCGCCTTGCTTCCTGTCGCCCTGCGGCGCTTGCTGTGCGGCGGGCTTTTGCTGTTGCTCGGCTGTGCCGGCGGCTTGCTGCTGCGGCCGTTTTTCACCGCCGCTGTGACGTCTTCCGCCGCGGTGACGGCGGCGGTTGCGGTTTTGGTTTCCGCCCTGGCCTTCGCCGGGAGCGGAACCGTTTTTCTTATCGTTTTCGTCGTTCATATGTACAAAAATCCTTTCTTTGGATTTTGGCTTCCGGCAAAGATTTTGCCGGGGAAAAGGTTAGGGCAAAAGCCCGGTTTGCATTGCAAAGCGCGTCAAAACCAGGCGCACGTTTGCGTTGCGGTAAAGCGCGTCCATCGCGGCGGAAATTTCGCGCGCGGCGCGCATCAGTTCGGGTGCGGTAAAGCGGTAGGCCAGCGCGGTCGCGTTCTCGCGGTCATAGAAAAAGCAGAGCGGCGCGGTGTCCGATTGTTTCAGGAGCGAAAGATCGCGAATGCACAACAGCATTGTGGAAAAGCGGGCAATCACCACGTCGCGGGGGCCTTCCATCGCCCCTAAAAAGGGAATGACCGAAGAGGCGCTTGCGTGATTGGCGGCAAGCTCGGCAAAGGTACGCGCCAGTTTGCGGTCTTCCAGCACCGTTTGCCGGAATTTGGGCTCCAACATTTTTTTGGCAAGTCCCATACTTCCGTCTGCGGCGGCGATCAATTCGCCGAAATCGACCGGCGACTGCGCCAGCAACGCGCGTGCTTCCGGCTCGGTTTCCAAAAGGCGAGCCTGTAAAACTTCCTGCGTAAGGCGGGAAAGCCGGAGCGTGGGCGCCCGACTGCGCACCGTTTCCAAAAGCGGGACCGATCCGTCGGTCAACAGCAGGAACCGCAGGTAGGCCGGCGGCTCTTCCAAAATCAAAAGGAGCGCGTTCTGCGCCTGCGCGGTCATCGTTTGCGCGTCTTCAAAAATATAGATCTTGTCGTCCAGTTCGTTGGGCGCCATAAAGGCGGAAGCCCGCATTTTGCGCACCGTTTCAACACCGAGGGTGGCTTTGTCCTCGCGGCCGACGGGGATCACGTCGGGCGAATTTCCCGAAAGGATCTTGCGGCAGGCAGGGCATTGCAGGCAGGGCAGCGGTACGCCGTCCTCGTTTTTGCGCTCGCAGGCAAGCGCCGCGGCAATTTGCAAGGCAAGCGTGTGCTTTCCCGTTCCGGCCGGCCCTTCCAGAATGTAGGCGTGACCCAGCCGATCCGAAAGGATCTCCCCGCCAAGCTGCGCAAGCAGGGGCTCGTTGCCGGTAAGAGTTGGAAAAAAGGGTTTCATCAAGCCGCCTCCTTTGCAGTTTTCGGGGGAGAAGTGCAATCAAAGCTCCGCCGCTTTGCAAGCCGGGAACGTTCGCATTGCCTGTTTCATAATATTATATCATATACTACCTTATTTGTCAAGGACGGCGGCGCGCCATTTTTATGAAAAAAATGAAAATTGGTATTGCAATTTTGCCCGAAAGAATGTATAATAAAGAGCAAAGCACCGCTGTTTTTGCAATTTTACTCATTTCCAAGGCCAAAAGGAGAAAAAGAATGTTCCGCATCCTGAAAAAGCAACCGCTCAATCCAACGGTAACGCTGATGAAGATCGAAGCCCCCGCCGTTGCCAAAAAGGCAAATCCCGGGCAGTTTATTATTTTGAGGACCGATGAGGCCGGCGAGCGCATTCCGCTGACCATTGCCGATTACGATATTGCCGAAGGAAGCGTGACCATCATCTTTCAGGTGGTGGGCGCGACCACCGAAAAACTGAACCATATGAACGAGGGCGACTGCCTGCACGATTTCGTCGGCCCGCTCGGCAAGGCGACCAACACCGCCGGCAAAAAGAAGGTTGCCGTTGTAGGCGGCGGCGTCGGATGCGCCATTGCCTACCCGGTTGCCAAAAAGTTCCACCAAATCGGCACCGAGGTGCATACGATTGCCGGTTTCCGCACAAAGGATCTCGTCATTTTAGAAGACGAATTTGCGGCGGCTTCGGATAAATTTGTCCGGATGTCGGATGACGGCACCTGGGGCGAAAAGG
>CAMPBZ010000136.1 GCA_946641795.1 uncultured Clostridia bacterium | reverse complement strand
GAGCACCTGACTGTTAATCAGGGTGTCACTGGTTCAAGTCCAGTAGGGGGAGCCAAAAAGAGAGGGTGGCAATAGCCACCCTCTCTTTTTGCTTTCCTTTACCGAACTTGAACATTTGTAAATTCTGCTCACGGCGAGCCGTGAACAGGGGAGCATATTCCCGAAAGGGGATATGCGGCACGAAGCGAAGCGGAGTTGTCACTTGGTTCAATGTCCAAAAACACGCAGAGCGTGTTCGGGGGAGCCAAGAAAAAAGCGGCCAATCGGCCGCTTTTTTCTATACCAGGTGGGCGTGAAACCATCCTATTTTCAAAAACGAAAAGCATTGACATTTTGCAAAATGTAAGTTATAATAAATTATACAAACCATTTCAAAATCAAAAAGGAGCCCAAAATGGAACTCATCCAAAGTTTTTCAATCGACCATATGCGCATCGTCCCCGGCATATTTGTCAGCCGGGTGGATCGCCTGGGCGAGTTTTCGGTTACGACCTATGACATCCGCCTGAAACGGCCGAACCGGGAGCCCGCCATCGACGTTTCGGCAATGCACTCGCTGGAACACATCATTGCAACCTATCTCCGCAACGATCCCGAATGGAAGGACGAGGTGATCTACTGGGGGCCGATGGGCTGTCTGACCGGCTTTTACCTCATCCTCAAAGGCAACCGCGCGTCGCGGGCGCTTTACAAGCTGCTCCTTGACGCCTTCCGCTCGGTGGCCGACGTGCAGGAAGTGCCGGGCGCAACGCCGGTGAACTGCGGGTATTACCGGATGCACAATTTGGAAATGGCAAAGTGGTACGCCGGGGAATTTGTTGCCTATTTGGAAGCGAACGCAAAAAACAGCGCCATTTTTGAATACCCCCAAACCGAGCGCCTGGTCACCGACGGCGGACAGCATTTTTACGATTCGTAACGGCACAAAGCGGGGAAGATAGAGCAATGGTAGAAAAAATAACCGTTACCATCCATAGCGGAACGGTCGAAGTTGTCAAATTCGGGCGCGGGCCAAAGGCGTTCGTCATTCTGCCGGGGCTTTGCTACGACGGCTTTTTTGAGCAGGCCGGGGCGGTCTCGCGGGCGTACGGAATGTTTGCAGAGGCGTTTACCTGTTACCTGGTCGATCGCAACAAAACGCCGCACGCGGACTGCACCGTGCGGGAGATTGCCGACGACACGGCGAAAGTGCTGGAAAAACTGAACGTTGAAACCGCCGATGTTTTCGGGGCTTCACTGGGCGGGATGGTTGCGCAGGAGCTTGCCATCCGGCACCCGGAGCTTTTGGATCGGCTTGTCCTCGGCTCCACCCTCTCGCGGCCGAACGCCATCGCGCTGGCAGTGCTTTCGCAATGGGAGGCGCTTGCCGCGGCCGGAAAGATCGACGAGCTGACCGCAAACGTCAACCAAACCATCTATTCGCCGCAAACGCTGGAACGCTACGCTTCTGTTTTCTCCCGGATCCGAACGGTGGCAACGGCCGAAAAAACGGCGCGGTTTCTTGCCTATCTGGGCGCGGCCAAAAGCTTTGACGTGCTGGCCTCGCTAAAAAAAATCAAGGCGAAAACGCTGGTCATCGGCGCCGCGGAGGACAAGGTGACCACCGCCGCCGGCGCGCGCGAAACGGCAGCCGCGCTGGGGTGCGATTATTACGAATACCCCGTCTTCGGCCATGCGGTCTATGACGAAGCGCCGGACTACAAACAAAGAATGCTGGATTTTTTTACGCGCGAGTAAATAGGTAAAATATTTTTTGCTTTCCCCGCCCGATTGTTAAGCTTTTTTGCAAAATCCCCTTTACAAATACTCTGCCGGATGGTAAAATAAAGAAAACGCAAATTTTTTCACAGCAAAGGAGTATGGATATGACCATCAACAGACCCCCAATGGGCTGGAACACCTGGAACACCTTCGGCCCCGAAATTAACGAGCAACTGGTGCGCGAAACCGTTGATTTTATCGTTTCTTCCGGGCTTACCAAGGCCGGGTACGAATATATCATCATCGACGACGGCTGGTCAGAGAAGGAACGGAACGCCGAAGGGCGCCTGGTTGCCGACGCCAAAAAGTTCCCCAGCGGAATGAAGGCGCTGGGCGATTACATTCATTCCAAGGGCCTCAAATTCGGTATGTATTCCTGCTGCGGCACTATGACCTGCGGCGGCTACCCCGGCAGCTATGACCACGAATTTATCGACGCCGAGACCTTTGCCTCCTGGGGCGTGGACTATCTGAAATACGATTTCTGCTACCATACCGGAACGCTGGCCGGCAAGTATTTCTACCGCCGCATCGGTGCGGCGCTGGCCAACTGCGGGCGCGACATCGTTCTGGCGGCCTGCTCCTGGGGTATGGAAGAAACGCAGGAGTGGATCAAAACCACCGGCTCGCATACCTGGCGCTCCACCCACGATATTCAAAACAGCTGGGCCTCTATCAAAAGCATTACCGATCAGCAGGCAAAACTGCTCCCCTACGGCGCCCACGGCTGTTTTAACGATATGGATATGCTCATTGTCGGTATGGGCGGCAACAGCTTTATTGACGGATTTTTTGAAACCAACGGCTGCACCCTCCACGACCACAAAACGCATTTTTCCATCTGGTCGCTGTTCGGCTCGCCCCTTATCATCGGGTGCGATATTCGCAATATGCCCGCCGAGGCAATGGATATTTTGACCAACAAGGATGTGATTGCCATCAACCAGGACGCCGCGCTCGGCCAGCCCTACCGCATTGCGCTGGATCGCTGCCCGGATGACATTCTGGTTTATGCCCGCCTGCTGGAAGGCGGCGATTTCGCCATTGGTTGCTTCAATATGAGCGAGGGCGACTACCGCTTTATTTTCGGCCTGGATGAGCTTGGCATTACCGCCGCCTCCGGCAAAACCATTGTTGCCAAAGAGCTTTGGAGCGGCAAGGAGCAACCTTTGCGTTGCGACTCCTTTGACTTGACCATCGAACCGCACGGAACGCGCCTGTTCCGCTGCAAAGTGGTGGATAAAAAATGACGTGTATGCGTTGCGGCGCCGTGCTGGACGGAATTGACGTCGGCGCGCACCGAAAGCTGATCAACCGCGCTGCAAAGGAGTTTTTCTGCCGCGATTGTCTGGCAAAAGAGCTCGGCTGGGATCGCGCGTATCTGGATCAGACCATCCTGCGCTTCCGCCGCTGGGGGTGCACGCTTTTTCCACCCCTCCCCGCAGGGAACGACCCCAAAGAGCCTTAAAATTAAGCAAAGGAAACGCCGTTTTTGCGGCGTTTTCTTTTTTGTGGGTTCAAATTTTTTTACAGAAGTAAAAAATACTTATAGACATTTTTTAACGGAATATGGTATAATACAATTGAACGATTGTACGCAAACCCGAAAAACCCAAGCGGAGGATGACTATGAAAAGAACATTTGCATTGCTGTTGGCGCTCCTTCTTTTGCTCGGCGCACTTGCCGCCTGCAAACCCACCGGCTCCGACGGCGAGCTGAAAAAAGGAACCATTGAAAAAACCGATCCCGCCGGGAATACCGATGTTTCCG
>CAMPBZ010000135.1 GCA_946641795.1 uncultured Clostridia bacterium | reverse complement strand
TTCGTTGATCGGGTCTCTTTGCGCGTATCCCTGCAAGCTGACGCTGCTCTTCAAATCCTCCATTGTGTCAATGTGCTCCATCCAAGCCGTATCCACACAGCGCAACAGAATGGAACGCTCCACCTCGCGGAACACGTCGGCGCCGAAAAGGGCCTCCTTTTCGTGGTAGCGCTCCATCACGCGGCCGCAAAGCAGGTCTTCAATTTCATCCGGCGAAACGCGGCGCAGTTCCGCCTCGCTGTACCGGAAATCCTCCTCGGTGGTCAGGGTGCCGTTGAAATGCGCGCGCAGACCGTTGAAATCCCATTCGTGGCGCTCGCCGTGCAAATACTCGGCAACGGTGGCGGCAACGGTGGAGGTCAGCATTTTTTGAACCGTTTCGGAAACGTCCTTGCCGCTCAAAACGTCCTGCCGCTGTTGGTAAATAATGGCTCTTTGCCGGTTCATCACGTCGTCGTATTCCAAAACGTACTTCCGGCGGCGGAAGTTGGTGGCTTCCAGGTTCTTTTGCGCGCGCTCAACGGCGCCGGTCAACAGGCCGGAATGAATGGGTTCGTCCTCCGGCATTCTCAGCGCGTTGACCAGACCCATAATGCGGTCTGTGCCGAACAGGCGCATCAAATCGTCCTCCATAGAAAGGAAGAACTGCGATTCGCCGGGGTCGCCCTGGCGCCCGGAACGGCCGCGCAACTGGTTATCAATCCGGCGACTTTCGTGCCGCTCGGTACCAATGATAAAGAGGCCGCCCGCCGCTTTGACCTCCTCGGCCTCCGGCGCAATCTGGGCGCGGTATTTCTCCATCAGTTCGCGGAACTGTGCGCGCGCGGCGATCAGCTCCTCGTCGTCGGTTTCGGCCATTCCCGTACACCGGGCAATATACTCCTCGGGCACGCCTTTGGAGCGCATTTCGGCCTTTGCCATAAACTCCGGGTTGCCGCCCAGCAGAATATCGGTACCGCGCCCCGCCATATTGGTAGAAATGGTAACGGCGCCGAGTTTGCCCGCCTGCGCAACGATTTCCGCCTCCTTGGCGTGGAACTTGGCGTTGAGCACGGCGTGGGGAATGCCTGCGTTTTTGAGCCGGCGCGAGAGCTCCTCGGATTTGTCAATGGAAACGGTACCAACCAGTACGGGTTGGCCTTTTTCGTGGCATTCGCGCACCTTTTCCACAATGGCGTTGTATTTGGCGTTGACCGTTTTGTAAACCAGATCGTTGTGATCGGTACGGATCATCGGCATATTGGTCGGGATTTCCACCACGTCCAGCGAATAGATCTCGCGGAACTCGTCTTCCTCGGTCAGCGCGGTACCCGTCATACCCGAAAGCTTGCGGTACATACGGAAATAGTTTTGGAAAGTGATGGTGGCAAGCGTTTTGTTCTCTTTTTGCACCTCAACGCCCTCTTTGGCCTCAATGGCCTGGTGCAAACCGTCCGAATACCGTCTGCCCGGCATCAGGCGGCCGGTAAAGGTATCTACAATCATGACGCCGTGCTCGTTTACCACATAGTCCACGTCGCGGTGCATACAGCCGTGGGCGCGAATGGCCTGATTGACATGGTGCGCGTACTCGACGTTTTCCAGGTCGGTAAAGTTTTCCAGCCCGAAAAACTCCTCGGCTTTTTTTGCGCCGCGCGGGGTCAGAATGGCGTTGTTGGCCTTTTCATCCACAATGTAGTCGGCGTCCACGTCGTCCTGGTCTTCTTTTGCGTCCACCTCTTTGATGACCTTCTTTTTCATACTGCGCACCAGTCGGTCGGCCTGCGCGTAAAGATCGGAGACCTTTTCACCCTGACCGGAAATGATGAGCGGGGTGCGCGCCTCGTCGATCAGGATCGAGTCCACCTCGTCCACAATGGCAAAGGCGTGGCCGCGCTGGACCATATCCTTGGGGTAAACCACCATATTGTCGCGCAGATAATCAAAGCCGAACTCGTTGTTGGTGCCGTAGGTAATGTCGGCCTGGTAGGCAATTTGCTTTTCCTCGCGGCTTTGCCCTTGCAGGATCAGCCCGGTGGTCAGCCCCAAAAATTCGTACACTCTGCCCATTTCCTCGGCGCCTACGCGGGCAAGGTAATCGTTCACGGTCACGATATGCACGCCGTTGCCGGTCAAGGCGTTCAGGTAGGCGGGCAGCGTTGCCACCAACGTTTTGCCTTCACCGGTCTTCATTTCGGCAATGCGCCCCTGGTGCAGTACAATGCCGCCCAGAATTTGCACGCGGAAAGGCCGTTTGCCAAGCACGCGGTCGGCCGCCTCGCGAACGGCGGCAAAGGCGTCGGGCAGAATATCATCCAGCGTTTCCCCGGCGGCAAGGCGCGCTTTGAGCGTTGGCGTTACCTCCTGAAAATCCGCGTTGGAAAGCCCGTGGTACAAGTCGGCAAGCGCGTCAACGCGGTCGGCAATGGCTTTGATTTTTTTCAGCTGATGCTGGCTGTACGTTCCGAAAATTTTGGTAAAAAGGGACATTTCAAAAATCCTTTCGTGTGGGATAAAATACTCACTTTAAAGTTTATTATATCATCTTTTCGCGCGGAATTGTGGAATATTTTGTAAATAATTTCGTTTTTTGCAAAAAAGGTTGCAAAAAAGCCGCGTTCGTGCTATGATGGTATGCAGAAAACAAGAAAAGAGATTTTGAAAATGGCAAACATCAACATTGTCCTGCACGAGCCGGAAATTCCCCAAAACACCGGCAATATTGCGCGCACCTGCGCCGCCACCGGCGCGGCTTTGCACCTGATCCGCCCCTTGGGATTTGAGATTGACGACAAAAAGCTCAAACGCGCCGGACTGGACTACTGGCACTATTTGGATATTACCTACTACGATGGGCTGGACGACTTTTTTGCCAAGCACCCGGACGCCGATTTTTACTGCTTTTCCACCAAGGCTCCGCGCAAATATACACAGGTTGAATACCCCGAAAACGTGTACCTGTTCTTCGGGAAGGAGACGAAAGGGTTGCCCGAAGACTTCCTTTATGCCAACCCCGACCGTTGCGTGCGCCTGCCGATGCGCGAGGGGTTGCGCTCGCTCAATCTTTCCAACTCGGTTGCCGTTGCGGTTTACGAAGTGTTGCGCCAGCGCGATTTTGAAGGGCTGGTTGAAGCCGGGCATTTGACGAAATTTGAGTGGGAAAAATAGAAAAATTGCATAAAAAAAGAAGCATTGAAGAACCTTCAACGCAAAGGCGACAAGTGCCAGAGCGTGGTTCTATCAATGCTTCCAAGGATAGTATATCACAACCTTCCGAGAATATCAAGCACAAAAAGCAAAAAAAGAAGGAGAGCTTTTTATGCCCAACGGCAACGAGGGGGTGGGCAATAAGCCCGTCCCATACCTGCTCTCCAATATCAGTATATCACAGCTTCTGAAATTCGTCAAGAATGAAAATTTTGAATAAAATGCAAAAATTTCGGGTTTTGTGTAGACGAAACCTTTTTTTTATGATAAAATATAGATTGGTATAGTGTTTTATCTTTTGAAAGGATGACAAAATGGACGCTACGAATTTCAGTTTGCTTTATCCGAA
>CAMPBZ010000134.1 GCA_946641795.1 uncultured Clostridia bacterium | reverse complement strand
TAAATAAAAGTCCTTCCAAAGTGTTTGTCGCCGAAAATGGCGCCACCCATGTTTCTTATTGCAGCTAGTGTATAAAGCCAACTAGACGATTTTAAGTCAAAATCACCGAGTGACTGTAAATAAAAATAGTCCTCTTCATTCAATATTTCAACGCCATGATCGACAGCTTCTTTCATCGCCGAAGAAAAAGGCTTGTTTGCTTTTCTTGCATTTAGCGCTTCGTCGTCGTAACAATAACTACGTCTGCCGATTGGCGATTCTTTCGAAGTGTCGCAGAAAATATATTTGTCTTTCGCTTTATCGTAGGCAATAATATCCGGTTCTCCGCCCGATTCTTCCATATAGTTTAAAGATGCAAGAACTTCCGGCGTGAGTCTGCCGATAATCATTTCAAACTCTATGCCCGAATGTAACGCTACGTTTTTGATAAATCTTTCCCGTAATATTTCTATCAGTTGTTCGTTATTCATGATTACCCCTCTTGAGATATTTAAATTATTCCGTAAAAGAGAAACCGTTGCGGCGCTCGATCATTGCATCAAATACCGCAACGGTTATGGCGCCGGTGGTGGGATCAGAACCCAAACACGCGCAAAATCTGTTTTCCGCGTTTTTTCACTGCGGCGCGTGTTTTGTGGCGCGTGCTGCGCACTTGCATGGGCTCGGTCCGTGTCCTATATCAAGAAAAGTGAAGAAGATGGGGGCATCTTCTTCACTTTTCTGGTGCCGGTGGTGGGACTCGAACCCACACGACCTTGCGGACAACAGATTTTGAGTCTGTCTCGTCTGCCAATTCCGACACACCGGCATATATTGTTCGGAACGCTCATAATTATAGCATACTTTTTTTGCGTTGTCAAGAGTTTTTTTGCCCACTTTTTCACCTTTTCGCCGCCCTTGACATTTTTATTTTGATATGGTATAATAAATATGGTATCAAACCGATATTTTTTAAAAAAGGAGTTGGTCAGTCTTTATGGACACAGACGGGAACATACGGGGCCTCTTTTTTGCTTCTGCCTCTGCGAACGCACCGGATCAGGCGCAGGGCTGGCAGGGCATTCTCTGGCTGACGCTGTTGTTCGTCATTTTTGTGATTGCCGGCGGCTTTTTCGGCGCCGCCGAAAGCGGTTTTTCCGCAATGAATAAAATTCGCATCAAGGCAAAGGCAGAGGATGGAAACCGCCGCGCCAAACGCGCCCTTTATGTGGACGAACGGTTTGACAAAGCGCTTACCACCCTGCTCATCTCCGGCAACATTGCCCACATTGCCGCCGCCGCGCTCGCAACGGTTATTGCCACCCGCCTGTTTGGCGAGAGCCAGACCGTTACCATTCTGACTACGGTGATTACCACGGCGATCGTGTTTTTGTTTAGTGAGATGATCCCCAAAAGCTTTGCCAATGACCGCAGTGAAACCACCGCGCTCTCGCTCGGCTGGCTGGTCATTTTTCTGATGCGCCTTTTTTATCCCCTGGTGTGGTTCTTTACCCTTATTTCCAAGGGCTTTTCCAAGCTGATTTCGCTTTTTGTAAAGGTGGATAAGGAGCCGTCGATCACCGAGGACGAGCTTTACGATATTATTGACACCATTGAGGAAGAAGGCGTTGTGAACGAGGAGCAGAGCGACCTGTTAAAATCGGCGCTCGACTTTTCCGAGACCTACGCCAAGGACGTAATGACGATGCGCGCCGACATTTGCGCGCTGGACGCCTCGCTTTCCAATACCGAGGTTTTAAAGATCATCAAAAAGACTACCCACAGCCGCCTTCCGGTTTACGAAGGCGATGTGGATCACATCATCGGCATCTTGCAGATCCGCACCTTCATTCGCGAGTACCGCAAAAATCCGGCGGTGGAGCTACGCACGCTGCTGCTCCCGCCGTTCCGCGTCAGCCCGGACGCCAAAATTGACGATCTGCTTTCGGTGATGCGCCAGTACAAATGCTACCTTGCCATTGTTGCGGACGAGGAAGGGCGCACGCAAGGCCTGATTACCATTGAGGACTTTTTGGAAGAGCTGGTGGGCGAAATTTGGGACGAGGACGACGTGGTTGATAAAAACTTCGTCAAGCTGGGCGGCAACCGTTTCCGCGTCAATCCGCGTATGACGCTGGGCGAGGTTTGCCACCGCATCGGCATCAAGCCCGCCGACAAGCGCCGCGCCTCGCGACCGCTGATTTCCATTATTTTGGAGCATTTCGGCCGGATCCCCGAAGAGGAAGAAATTTTTACGCTGAACGACCTGGAAATTACCATTGAAAGCGTGGAGGAGAACAAGATCACCGCGGTTGACGTTCACCTGCTTTCTCCCGAGACCACGCCCGACGCACCCGATAATCTTCGTCCCGAACCCGAGGACGAAGGGAAAGGGGGTGAAGGCGAATGATCTCCTATCTCATTATTGCGCTGATGGTTCTGCTTTCCGCCTATTTTTCGGCCTCGGAAATGTCCTTTAACGCCGCCAACAAAATGCGGCTGAAAAAGGCGGCCGAGGGCGGCGACAAGCTCTCCGGGCTGGCCTACAAGATTTGCGAGGACTTTGCCTCGGCGCTTTCGGCCATTCTGATCGGAAACAACCTGGTCAACATTGCCGCCTCCACAACGGCAACCGTAATTGCCATGCGGCTGTTGCTGGGCCGCGCCTCGGATACGGTGGCCTCACTTCTTGCAACCGTTGTGATGACGCTGATCATCCTTGTTTTCGGCGAGATTTTGCCCAAAATTTTCGGCAAGAACTATGCCGACAAAGCCGTTCGTATTTTTGCCGTTCCCACCCGGATTTTAACCTTCATCCTTTATCCGGTTGTCTGGCTGGTAATGCTGCTTGTGCGCCTGCTCTCACGCATTTGGGGCAAGGATTCGGAGGACGCGCCCACCGTTACCGAGGAGGAGCTTTCCTCTATCATTGACATTATTGAAGAGGAGGGCGTAATTGACGAGGAGAAGAGCGAACTGCTCCAATCCACGCTGGAATTCCGCGATACCAACATTGAGGAACTGATGACCCCGCGGATTGATATGCTTGCCTTTGACATTCACGCCGACCCGAAGAAGATCAACGCCATTTTGGATGGATCGCGCTATTCGCGCATTCCCGTTTACGAGGATTCAATCGACAATATCATCGGCGTTCTCTACCTCAACCGGTACTACCGCGCGCTGATTGACCAGCCAGACCCCGCAAAGCTGGATTTGCGCGGAATGCTGATGAAACCCTGCTTTTTGCACAAAACAATGAAGCTCCCGGCGGCGCTTTCGGTCCTGCGCGAGCGCAAAACGCATCTTGCCATTATTGTAGATGAGTTTGGCGGCACGCACGGGATTGTTACGATGGAGGATATTTTGGAAGAGCTGGTGGGCGATATTTGGGACGAATCCGACGAGGTGATATCGGAGCTGACGCAAACCGGCGAGAACACCTACGAAGTTTCGGGCGATATGAACATTGACGATTTCTTCTCGGAGATCGAGTTTGAGCCCAAGGACTTTGAATGCGAATACACCACCGTTGGCGGTTGGGCGATCGAGCGCTTGAACGC
>CAMPBZ010000133.1 GCA_946641795.1 uncultured Clostridia bacterium | reverse complement strand
TTCTCCCCCTCGCAACCTTTCTCCCTTACCCTCTCCCATAAATCCTATTCCAAGTATGAAATTGGTGGGGGTTGACTGCGGCGAGCTGCTCGCGGGTCAGGCGGTAGGCCCAGTTGCCTTCGGCTTTGCCGGGGGTATTCAGGCGGGTATCGCTTCCGTAAAGAAGCAGATCCTGCACAGGAAAGACGACGGTGCCGGCATGGCTTGCCAGCATTGCCTGCAAGATATTCGGGTAGCAGCGGTTCCAGTCGTCGCCCTCGTAGCCGAAATACTGCAAGAGGCGCGCGCGGGTGGCGGCGTCAAGCTCCCAAACATAGCCCAGGAGGGTATTGTTATCGTGCGTTCCGGTGTAGGCCACGCAGTTTGCCGGGTAGTTGTGCGGCAGGTGGGGCGAGTTTTCGTCGCCGAGGAAGCCGAATTGCAACACGCGCATACCGGGAAAGCCGCTTTTTTCCACCAGCGCGCGCACTTCGTCGGTGATAACGCCGAGGTCTTCGGCAATCATCCGTTTGCCGCGGCAGACCGGTTCCAGCGCGCGGATCAGATCCATTCCCGGCCCTTTGACCCATTTGCCATTGCGCGCCGTTTTTTCGCCGGCCGGAATGGCATAGTAGGCTTCCAGCCCGCGGAAGTGGTCGATGCGAACGCCGTCAAAAAGTTCCAGTTGGAATTGCATCCGCTCCTGCCACCAGCGGTAGCCGTCGGCTTTCATTGCCTTCCAATTGTAGAGCGGGTTGCCCCAAAGCTGACCGTCGGCGCTGAAATAGTCGGGCGGAACGCCGGCAACCAGCGAGGGCTTGCCGTCCTTGCCCAACAGAAACAGCGAGCGGTTTGCCCAAACGTCGGCGCTATCGTAGGCAACGTAAATAGGAACGTCGCCGATGATCTCTATTCCCTTTTCCTTTGCGTAGGCGCGCACCTGCATCCACTGGCGCCAGGCCTCAAATTGCGAGAACTGCCAGGCAAACAGGATTTCGGGATCGCATACGTCGGTCGTCCACTCGTTCCAGGGGCGCTCGCCGTTTGCCGTTTTGAGCGCCATAAAGCGGCAAAAGGCCGCCGTTTGCGGGTGGACGGTTAAAAAGTCCTCCACCGGTTTGCGATCCCGAACGCGGCGCGAAACGGTATGTAACAGCCGGAAACGCTCCCGGTGCAGGCGTGCAAACTCGCAGGCGTAGGGTGTTTGCTCCTTTGCCGCGGCAAGCTCCTCTTTTGTGAGCAGGCCTTCCTCGCAAAGGGTGGGCAGGTCGATAAAGTTGGGGTTGATGCTGAACGCGCCGGTGGATTTGTAGGGCGAATTGCAATCGTCCGGCAGGCAGAACGGAAGCACCTGCCAGATGCGGAAACCGCCCGACGCAAGAAAATCGATCCACTCGCGCGCCGCGCGGCCAAACCCGCCCTCGGAATATCCGCCCCAAAGGGTGGAAATATGCATTAAAACGCCGCTTGCACGGCGAAGGTTTTGCTTTGCCATATTGGAAGTTCGCCTTTCGTTGACAGAATTCGCTGTTCCTCTTTCATTATACGCGAAACCGCCGTTTTTTTCAAGCAAAACCACAACATTTCCGAAAATTTCCTGCGGAAGTTCGTTCTATTTGCCGATTTTTCGCCTTTGTTCTTGACAAAATTACAAAAGCTCCATATAATATATATAAAATGGATTTTATCCCGAAAGGAACAATTGATAAAATGAAGATCAAAGTTGTGAAATTCGGCGGTTCCTCGCTTGCCGACGCCGAGCATTTCCGCCGCGTTGCGGAAATTGTCAAATCCGATCCCGCCCGCCGCTATGTGGTAGCGTCGGCGCCCGGAAAACGGTGCGGCACGGATACGAAGGTGACCGACCTGCTTTACCGCTGCTACGAAATGGCGCGCAACCGCGAGGATATTACCGAATGTTTTGCCGAAATTGCCGAGCGCTACAACAGCATTATCCGCGAGCTTGGCCTGCAATACGACATTGGCGGCGAATTGGAATATATCAAAAACGCGATTTTGCACCACTCCGGCCGCGATTTTGCCGCCTCGCGCGGCGAATATCTCAATTCGCTGATCCTTGCAAAGTTTTTGGGCTTTGCTTTTATTGACGCCGAAGCGGTGGTCTGCTTCCGCGAGAACGGCAGTTTTGACGAGGAAAAGACCAACGCGCTTTTGCGCGAGGAGCTGGCCGCCCACCCCTACGCGGTGATCCCCGGTTTTTACGGCGTAATGCCCAACGGCACCATTAAAACGTTCAGCCGCGGCGGCTCGGATATTACCGGCTCTATTGTTGCGCGCGCGGCCGAGGCCTCGCTTTACGAGAACTGGACCGACGTTTCTGGCTGTTTGATGGCCGACCCGCGCATTGTGAAAAACCCGCGCCCGATCCGCACCATTACCTACCGCGAACTGCGCGAGCTTTCCTATATGGGCGCAACCGTTTTGCACGAGGACGCGATCTTTCCCGTGCGCTACGCCGGCATTCCCATTAACATTCGCAACACCAACGCGCCCGAGGAGCCGGGAACGATGATTGTTTCGGCGGCCAACGAATACGACGCCAACACCGTGATTACCGGAATTGCCGGCAAGAAGGGCCTTTCGGTTATTACCATTGAAAAGGATATGATGAACTCCGAGATCGGCTTTGGCCGCCGCGTTCTGGAAGTGCTGGAAGAATACGAGGTCTCCTTTGAGCACCTGCCCTCCGGTGTGGACACGATGAGCGTTGTGGTGAACACCGCGGCAATTGAAAGTTGCCGCGAGCGGTTGCTCAACGGCATTAACCGGATGGTACAGCCGGACAGCATTGTAATTGAGGACGGCCTTGCCCTTTTGGCCGTGGTGGGCCGCGGAATGGTCAAATCCAAAGGTACCGCCGCGCGCGTTTGCGACGCCGTTTCCAACGCGGGGATCAACATTCGGATGATCGACCAGGGTTCGAGCGAGTTGAACATCATCGTAGGCGTAGAGGAAGCCGACCTGGAAGCCGCCACCAACGCGATTTACAAGGAATTTGTAAAAGAATAAAAAATTGGCTACCGCTTTTGCGGTAGCCGTTTCGATTTTGGTTTAAGAAAGGCGCAGGGTGATCTCGCCGGTGCGCAGAACCTCGGTGCCGTTGTCGGTTTGCACGACCAAGCCGCCGTCCGCCGCAATTTCCAGCGCGGTGGCCTCGGTCAAAACGCCGCCCCGCGAAAAGGTGACGCGCCGCCCCAGAACGCAGGAATGCAAGCGGTAGTCGTTAAGCCATTGCTCGGGCGCGGGATCGTTCAAAAAGTCCGACAGTCGTTGGGCAATTCCGGCGATCAGCGCGACACGGGGCGTGTTTTCGTCCTGCAAACTGCCGGCAATGCCGGAAAGCTCGGGTGGGAACTCCGCCGGCCGCAAATTGATCCCAATCCCCAAAACGAGCGCCGTCTGTTTGCCGAGCGTTACCGCCTCGGCAAGAATGCCGCAAACTTTTTTGCCCTGATACAAAAGATCGTTGACCCATTTGATGTCGCATTGCAGGCCGCAGATTTCGGAAATCGCCCGCCTGACGGCAACGGCGGCGGCACAGGTCAGACCAACGGGATTGAAGCCGGAAGCCCCCGTTT
>CAMPBZ010000132.1 GCA_946641795.1 uncultured Clostridia bacterium | reverse complement strand
ATTCGGGGTTGGAATCCAGCTTCAGACTGTATTCAATCACGTGTTTGTTCCCGTTCCCGGTTTTCCCGGTGCGAATGACCGAGCCGCCATGGGGAAGACCGGCGTGGTTCTTCTTCATTTCCTCGGCGGAAATAAAGGTCACGGTGGTGTCGTAATCGGCAAAATAGTTGGGCATTTCCTTGATCTCGCGTTCAATGCGCGCCTTGTCGGCGCCTTCGGCGGCCACCACGTAGCATTCGCGGGTGTGCTTTTGGCGGGTGGTCAGCACCGGGTTTTCTCCGGCGCGAACGGCCGCTACGGCGGCGGGAACCGGAACGGTGTACTGCCGCGCGTCCAGAACGCCCTCGATCCGGCGGATGGCGTCCGAATGCCCCTGGCTGACGCCGCGACCCCAGAAGGTGTAATCCTGCCCGTCGGGCAGAATGACCGAGGCGTAAAGCCGGTTCAGCGAGAACATTCCGGGGTCCCAGCCGCCGGAAATGAGCGCGGTATGGCCGCTTTCCTTGGCGGCGTAGTTGACCCGTTCAAAATGCCGGGGAATGTTTGCGTGCGTGTCAAAACTGTCGATCACGTTGAATGATTTTGCCAGCTCCGGCGTCATCACCGGCAGATCGGTGGCGCTTCCGCCGCAAATGATGAGAACGTCAAATTCGCCCGCGTGGGCCTGGATCTCATTGACCGGGTACACGGGAACGTTGGTTGCCGGGTGTACCGAGGCGGGATCGCGGCGGGTAAAAATACCGGTCAGCGTTGCGTCCGGGTTTTGCAAAACGGCGGCTTCTACGCCTTTCCCCAAATTTCCGTATCCGTAAATTGCAAGTTTCATATCGTTGGAATTTCCTTTCCGGATTTTGTTTGGAGCATACGGTTCATATCATAAAGCCCGGCCGGTTTTCCCAAAAGGAAAGCGGCGGCGGCAAGCGCACCCTCGGCAAACAGGGCGCGGCTGTGCGCCTCGTGGCGCAACGTCAGCGTTTGCGTGGGCGTGCCGATCAGAACTTCGTGTTCGCCCACAATGTTTCCCATCCGGATCGAATGAATGCCGATCTCATCGGGCGTGCGCTTTTCGTTCCCGCTTCTGCCGGGGTTGAGGGTGGCGTTCGGGCGCACCTCGCGGATCGCTTCGGCAAGCGCCAGAGCGGTGCCGCTGGGAGCGTCGATCTTCCGGTCGTGGTGCTTTTCCACAATTTCAATTTCAGCGTTCGGGAAAGCGGAGGCGGCGCGCTTGGCAAGGTCGATCAAAACGGCAATGCCCACCGAGTAGTTTGCCGTGTAAAAAATGGGAATTTTCTTTGCGGCTTTGGCAATATCGTCCTTTTGCGCCGGCGTATATCCCGTGGTGGCAATCACGGCGGGAATGCGGTTGGCAACGGCAAATTGCAACAGTTCGGCAAGCACCGAAGGGTGCGAAAAATCAACGATCATATCCACGTCGGTCGGCGCCTCGGCAAACGAGGAAAAGCAGGGAATTTCGCCCGCCGCCCCGGATTTGTCAACGCCGGCGACCACGCAATTTCCACTTTCTTTCGCCATTTTTGCAAGCTCCTGCCCCATATGCCCGGCAAGACCGCAGATCAACAGTTTCATAATCCGTTTCCTTTCAAAGCTGTATTCCGGCCGCTTTCATTGCGGCAAACAGAACCTTTTCATGCGCTTCTTCCATCGGCGTCAGGGGCAGGCGGAGGTAATTTTCTCCAAAGCCCATCGCCGCCATTGCCGCCTTGACGGGAATGG
Organism: uncultured Clostridia bacterium; assembly: GCA_946641795.1. Lineage (GTDB taxonomy): Bacteria > Bacillota > Clostridia > Oscillospirales > CAG-272 > UMGS1865. Next base: position 1,854 of record CAMPBZ010000132.1, on the reverse strand, counting down.
GGTTGACTTCCATAAACAGCGCGTCAATCAAGGGGAGCAGCTTGAGTTGCAAATCGGCGGCTTCTTCCACTTTTCCGGCGCGGAACAGGTCGCAAATGGCAACCGTTTCCGTCGGCAGGGGATTGGAAAGCACCGAGATCACGCCTTTGCCGCCCAGCGAAAGAATGGGAACGATTTGATCGTCGTTGCCCGAATACAGGTCTAATTTTCCTTTGCAGAGCGCGGCGATTTGCGCGATTTGCGAAATGTTGCCCGAGGCCTCCTTAATGCCCACAATGTTGGGGTGCTCGGCAAGCGCGGCCACCGTGGCGGGTTGCAGGTTGCAGCCGGTGCGGCTGGGTACGTTGTAAAGAATGCAGGGCTTGGTCGAGGCGTCGGCAATGGCGCGGAAAGAGGCGATCAGCCCGTTTTGCGTGGCCTTGTTATAGTAGGGCGTTACCAACAGCATAGCGTCGGCACCGATCTCGCAGGCGTATTTCGTCAGGTCAATGGCGTAGGCCGTATCGTTCGATCCGGTCCCGGCAATCACCGGCACCCGGCCGGCCACGCGATCCACGCAAAACTTCAAAACCGCGCGGTGCTCCTCGTCGGTCAGCGTGGAGCCTTCGCCGGTGGTTCCGGCGGCAACAATGGCGTTTACCCCTTTTGCAATCTGCCAGTCAATCAGGCGGCCGAACGCTTCGTAATCCACGCCGGCGGCGGTCAGGGGAGTGATAATGGCGGTTGCAACGCCTTCAAAAACCGTTTTTTTCATTGTTTCAAGTCCTTTTCCGAGAAAATAGATTTAACAAAATATAATTCATTATATCAATTCCACATTGGAGTGTCAACATTTTTTTGAATATTTTTTCAATTTCGGCGGTTTTCCGTATAATTACTGCCCCCAATGCTTTTTATTTTGTATATCTCACCAAATATTCATTTAATTATTCAAAAATTCATTAAAAACACAAAAAATAATGAATATTTTTTCATTTATGCTTGACAAAGCCGCAGGAAAAGACTATAATAGGAGCAAATCGAACTTTCCGGAGGAACCTATGAAAAAAGAAAACATCAAAAAGGTTGTTCTCGCCTATTCGGGCGGATTGGATACGTCCATTATTATTCCGTGGCTCAAAGAGAACTATAACAACTGCGAGGTCATTGCCGTTTCGGGCAACGTAGGGCAGGCGGACGAGCTGGAAGGGCTGGAAGAAAAAGCCTTGAAGACTGGCGCTTCCAAGCTTTACATCGTTGATCTGACCGACGAATTTGTAAACGATTACATCATTCCCACCGTGCAGGCGGGCGCACTTTACGAACAATATATGCTGGGCACCTCTTTTGCCCGGCCGCTGATTGCCAAAAAGCTGGCCGAGATCGCGCTGGCCGAAGGCGCCGACGCCATTGCGCACGGCTGTACCGGGAAAGGGAACGATCAGGTGCGGTTTGAACTTGCCATCAAAGCTTTTGCGCCCGATATGCCCATCATCGCCCCTTGGCGCGAATGGAGCATCAAATCGCGCGAAGAGGAGATCGACTACGCCGAGGCGCATCATATCCCGCTCAAAATCAGCCGGGAGACCAACTACTCCAAGGATAAAAACCTCTGGCACCTCTCCCACGAAGGACTGGATCTGGAAGACGCCGGCAACGAGCCGCAATACGAAAAGCCCGGATTTTTGGAAATGGGCGTTTCCCCCGTACAGGCGCCGGACGAACCCACCTACCTTACGCTGAACTTTGAAGAGGGCAAGCCGGTGGCGCTGAATGGGCAGAAAATGAGCGCAAAGGAGATCATTCTGGCGCTCAACGAGTTGGGCGGTAAAAACGGGATCGGACTTTTGGACATTGTAGAGAACCGCTTGGTGG
>CAMPBZ010000131.1 GCA_946641795.1 uncultured Clostridia bacterium | reverse complement strand
TCGGGTCTTTCCGCCGGCATTTACGCGCAAAAGCTGGGGCTCCGCGCCGTCGTTTGCGAAAAGCTCCCAACGCCCGGCGGCAACCTGACCGGCTGGCGACGCGGCGACTTTTTGATTGACAACTGCATCCACTGGCTGACCGGCACCAATCCCTCCTCCCCGCTTTACGAGCTGTGGGAGGAGCTGGGCGCGCTGGGCGACAACGTTCCCGTCTGGCGTCCGCAAGCGCTTTACACCTGTGCGCGCGAGGGGCAAACGCTCTCGCTTTTCCGGGACTGGGCTCGCGTAGAGCGCGATCTGCTTGCCCTTTCCCCGGCCGACCGCCGCGAGATCCGCCGGCTTTCCCGCGCCGTGCGCACCTTGCAGGCGCTTTCCGGCATTGGGGGCGCACGGAAAAACCGCGGGCTCTCGCCCGCCTCGCTCCTCTCCGGCGCCTTCCCGCTCCTGCGCGACTATCGCCTTTCCACCGGCGAGCTGGCCGCAAAGTTCCGCCACCCGCTCATCCGCGCTTTTCTGACCGATTTTCTCTCCGAAGAGGTTTCGGCGGCGGCGCTCCTTTTTGTCATGGCGCATTTTTGCGGCGGGAATGCCGACCTTCCGGCGGGCGGCTCGCTCCCCATGGCAAACCGGATGGCCGCGCGCTTCCGCGCACTTGGCGGCGAACTGCTTTTGCGCAAAGAGGCGGTTGAAATCGCCTGCGAAAACGGCCGCGCGACCGAGGTGCGCTTTGCGGACGGAACGACCGCCCGTGCCGACGAGATCCTGGTTACCCTTGACCCCGCCGTGGCCTTTCCCAAGCTTTTGGGAACGCCCCTGCCCAAAGCCTTTGCCAAGCGCTACCACGACCCGCGGCTCTTTCGCTTTTCGGCCTTTCACTGCGCCTTTGCCTGCGAGGCCGAGGCGCTCCCCTTCCGCGGCGACTTTGCCCTTTCGCTCGCCCCGCCGCTCGCCTTCCGGCTGGGTTCCAAAACCCTGCTGTTGCGCGAGTTTTCGCACGATCCCGCCGCGGCGCCCGCCGGGCAAACGGTTTTGCAGGCAATGCTCCCCTGCGCCGAGGACGCCGCCCGCCGGGCGATCGAGCTGCGCCGTGACCCCGCCGCCTATCTGCAAAAAAAGCGGGAGCTGGCCGCGCTGGTTTTTGAGGCGCTCCTGCAACAATTCCCGGCGCTGGAAGGGCGGCTATACTGTCTGGACGTTTGGACCCCGGCGACCTACGCGCGCTACACCGGCGCCGAGGTCGGCTCGTTTATGGGCTTTCTGTTTGGCCGCGGGATGCCCCGGGCAATGAGCGGCCGCGTTCCCGGCGTTGAAAACCTGACCTTTTGCGGCCAATGGCTCCGCGCGCCGGGTGGGCTTCCCCTTGCCGCCCAAAGCGGAAAAGCCGCCGCCTACGCCATTGCAAAAAAGTACCGCAAGGGCGCGCCCGAAAAAGAAAAGGAACGCGCCCCGCGGCGCGCGCCGGCAAGGTAAAAATCTTTTCAAAATCTTCCTGTTCCTGCCCCCTGCGGCTCTTGACAAAACGCCGCGGGGGGATTATAATATTATGGTAAGCCAATTTGAAAGGATTTTTACTATGGCAAAGAATGAAAAAATGGTGGAGCAGATCACGTCAATGGACGTGGATTTTGCCCAATGGTACACCGACGTTGTAAAAAAAGCCGAACTTGCCGATTATTCCGGCGTGAAAGGCTGTATGGTCATCCGCCCCTATGGCTACGCCATCTGGGAAGCGATCCAGCGCGATCTGGACGCCCGCTTTAAGGCGCTGGGGCACGAGAACGTTTATATGCCTATGTTTATTCCCGAAAGTCTTTTGCAAAAGGAGAAAGACCACGTAAAAGGCTTTGCGCCCGAATGCGCCTGGGTAACGGTTGGCGGCGAGAACCAGCTTGCCGAGCGTCTTTGCGTGCGCCCGACCTCGGAAACCCTCTTCTGCGAGCATTTCCGCAACGTCATTCAATCCTACCGCGACCTGCCCAAGCTTTATAATCAATGGTGCAACGTGGTGCGCTGGGAAAAGACCACCCGCCCCTTCCTGCGGACTTCCGAGTTCCTCTGGCAGGAGGGTCACACCATGCACGAGACCGAGGAGGAAGCGCGCGAGGAGACCCGCCGGATGCTGGGCGTTTACCGCGATTTTTACGCCGAGTCGCTTGCCATTCCCGCCTACACCGGCCAAAAAACCGAAAAGGAAAAGTTTGCCGGCGCGGTGGAAACCTACACCATTGAGCCGATGATGCACAACGGCGTTGCCCTGCAAGGCGGCACCTCGCACTTCTTCGGCGACGGCTTTGCCAAAGCCTTTGACATTACCTTTACCGGCCGCGACAACACCATCCGCTACCCCTTCCAGACCTCGTGGGGCGTTTCTACCCGTATGATTGGCGCGATCATTATGACCCACGGCGACGACAACGGCCTGATCCTCCCCCCCGCCGTAGCGCCCATTCAGGTTGCCATCATTCCCGTGGCGCAGCACAAAGAGGGCGTGCTGGAAAAGGCTGCCGAGCTGCGCGACCTGCTGGCAAAGAAGTTCCGCGTCAAGCTGGACGACAGCGACTACTCCACCGGCTGGAAGTTCAGCCAGTACGAAATGAAGGGCGTTCCGCTCCGCTTGGAGATCGGCCCGCGCGATATTGAAAACAACTCCTGCGTGCTGGTCAGCCGCGTTTCCCGCGAAAAGAAGTTCGTTTCGCTCGACGGGATCGTGGACGCCGTGGAAGAAGCGCTCAAATCGGTGCACGACGAGCTTTACAACCGCGCCCTGGAAAATCAGCGCGCCCGCACCTACGACGCGCACTCCTACGAGGAGTTTTTGGACATTGCCCAAAACAAATCCGGCTTCATTCGCGCCATGTGGTGCGGCGAGACCGAGTGCGAGGAGAAGATCAAGGACGTTACCGGCGGCGTGAAATCCCGCTGCATTCCCGAACAAGAGGAACACCTTTCCGACGTTTGCGTTTGCTGCGGCAAGCCCGCCAAACATATGCTCATTTGGGGGCGCCAATATTAAATCGCCCTTTTCTTGCATAAAATGCCTCCGGCTTTCATATCGTTTACCACTACGATATGGAAATCCGGAGGCGTTTTTTATGTTTATCTGTTCCCTTCGCGCCAATACCCTGAAACTGGTTGGCGTTGTTTGCGTTGCCCTGACCGTTCTCATCGCGCTCATCGCCTTTGTTCCCACCTATACGTCCGGCACCGTTTTCCCCACCGCCGCCGACCAAACGGCGCACTATTCCTACGATAAAGTGCGCTCCTCCGGCGACGCCGCCAATTTTCTTGCCCAGTTCGGCTGGACGGTGGACGCCGAACCGACCGAGGTGCAAACAGTGACCATTCCCGCCGAGTTCGATAAGGTTTACGCCGCCTACAACGAGCTTCAAAAATCCCAGGGCCTCGACCTTTCCAAATATATGGGCAAGGACGTGACCCGCTATACCTTCACCATTACCAATTACCCCGACTACGAAGGCACCGTCCTTGCAAACATCCTCGTCTATCGCAACCGCGTCATCGGCGGCGACATCTGCTCGGCGGATGTGACCGGGTTTGTGCAGGGGTTTGAAAGGGCGTGAAGAGGAGAAGGCCGCGAGAGGGGAGAAACCTTTTTGGAAAAAGGTTTCTCCCCTCTCGCGCT
>CAMPBZ010000130.1 GCA_946641795.1 uncultured Clostridia bacterium | reverse complement strand
GAAACGTTGATCATTCCCTTGCCTTCACCCGAGCCGAAACGCGGGCAGCTGACGGGAACCACAAAGCCCTCGCCCTCGCCGTGTCTTCTCCAATCCTTCAAGTAGTAGTCCACGTTGGAAGCGAACTGTTCGCATCCCTTCATACCGATAACGGCAAGCTCTCCGCAACGATTGTCTTTCATAGGAACCTCCGGAATATTTTTTCTTGCCCCGCGGGGCATTGCCCTTTTTTACCGTCTTCCGGCGGAAAACGGCTCCGGCAGGTTTGTTTTTGCCGGATTTTTTATTTCTACCGCGCAAGCGGAAAAGAAATCAAACAAAAAATGAACGCCCCATCAACGATTGGTTCATGGAGCGTATCATACGCTCGGAGAAGAACATTCTCCGAAAAAGAATTCAGTTGGAACAGATGCAAAGCGACTTGCAGACGCTTTGCAAACGGCGCGGTGCTGAACGCGCAAAAAAGCACCCTTGCAAGAAAGGACGCGGCATTTACGAAGACCGGATTGCATTTCAACTCCTGCCATAGCCGCTTTCCTCCTTTTTGGGTGTTCCCGCCCTACGGGTGAGCCCCGAATTTTGACAATTTTATTATAACATTTTATCAAAAAAAGTCAAGGGGAATTTTATAAAAAATTTTTATGAATTTTTCTGTCATTTTTGGGGGATTTGATCCGCCGGAGCGAACCAACCGGCACCGGAAAGCTCCGGCAAAAGCTCCGAAATCTGCCGCAAAAGGCGCTCCGCCGCTTCCCCTTCCAGCAAGGAAAGGCAGGCGTTTTCCGGCTTTGAAACCGCAACCGGCGCGGGGAGCAGGCAGAACTCGGATGCCACGGCATACCCACGTTCGCCGGGGCGAAATGCGCGGCGGCGCCAATACGGGACCGGCACACAGCGGGCGGGAGAAAGCGCGCGCCCGACCGCGGAGATCCCGCGCGGCGAGCAATGCAAAAGCAGGTCGCCCGGACGCACCGCCCGGAGCAATTCCAGCTCCGCGCTTTGCCGCTCGGAAACGAAGATCAGCCCGTGAAGAACCTCTTGGCCGTAAAATTCCCCGTGGTCAAAAAGGAAACATTGCGGCGCGGCTTGTTTGCGCTCCATCTTCCGGGGTCAAACGGTCTCGCCGAACGTATCCGGGCGTTCGGGGTCAAACTGCTCGTTCGCCCACATCAGGGTAACGAGCGGCTCGGTTTGGGAAAGGTTGATAATGTTGTGCGTATATCCCGGCAGCATATGCACGGCCTTGATCTGCTCGCCGCTGACCTCAAACTCGATTACAGGATAGGGATTGCCATCAAAATCGGTCCCGATGCGGCGCTCCTGAATGAGCCCGTGCCCCGAAACGACGATGAAAAATTCCCATTTGGTGTTGTGCCAATGCTGACCCTTGGTAATGCCCGGCTTGGAAACGTTGACGCTGAACTGGCCGACGTTTGCCGTTTTGAGCAGTTCGGTAAAGGAACCGCGGGCATCACATTTCATATTCAGGTCAAACGCCACCTTTTCGGCCGGGAGATAGGAAAGATAGGTGCTGTACAGCTTTTTGGCAAAGCTCCCTTTTGCAATTTCCGGCATGACCAGCGTTTGCGGCTGGGCGCGGAAACTTTCCAAAAGGTCAACGATCTCGCCCAGGGTGACCCGATGGGTGACCGGTACATAGCAAAACGCGCCTTCCGGGTCGGCCACCGCCTGCACGCCGTCAAAGCGGCAACGGTGTTCCTTGCCTTGCAAAGCGTCCAACATTTCCTCTACCAGATCGTCGATATAGAGCAGTTCCAGCTCGATCTCGCGGCTGTTGACGGTGATGGGCAGGTCGTTTGCAATGTTGTTGCAAAAGGTGGCAACGGCGCTGTTGTAGTTGGGGCGGCACCACTTGCCGAACAGGTTGGGAAAACGATAGACCAGCACCCGCGCGCCGGTTTCGTTGCCGTAGCTTTGCAGCAACTCCTCGCCGGCTTTTTTGCTTCTTCCGTAATCGCCGTCATAGCGGCCGATCAACGTTGCCTGAATGGAGGAGGAAAGCATTACGGGGCAGGTATTTTTCGCCTGTTTCAAAAGTTCCAAAAGCTCGTCCAGCGTTCCGAAATTGCCGGACATAAACTCCTCCGGATTTTTGGGGCGGTTGACGCCGGCAAGATGGAAAATAAAATCGGCCTGCGCACAATACGAGCGCAGTTCCTCCGCGGTACTGCCGAGATCGTATTCAAAAATCTCTTCAATTTGCAAACCGGGTCTGGTACGGTTCTTCCCGTCGCGCAGATTTTTCAGATTTTCCACCAGGTTTTTGCCGACAAAGCCTTTGGCTCCGGTCACCAGAATTTTCATAAGGTTCTTTCCCGCCTTCCCTCTTCCGTATTGCGGAAGATGATAGAATTATCATAGCATATTTTTTTGCGTTTGTCAAGCTTCCCGGCCGATGGGAATGGTCTCCCATTCTTCGCCCCGGGGCACGGAAAAACCGCCGACGCCGCAGGATTTTGCATACATAGCCCCTTCGGAAAATCCGGCAAAAAAGTCTTTTTTACCGCCCGCTGTTCCGGAAAGGAAAAATCGGGCGCCGTGCGCCGCAAGCCAGCAAACCATATCCTGCGCCGGAGAGAAGCGGAAGCCGTCTTTTTCCGTGCTTTCGCACAAGCGGATCTCAAAGGCAACGTTCCGGCGGCAAAGCGTTTCCATTGCGTCCAGCGCGGCGGCGCGGTATGCCGGCAAATCGGGGTCAAACAGCCGGTTTCCCCGGTTGAAGGTTTGCAAAAAGTCAAAATCCGCAATCAGATTGCAACGGGTTCGGTCGGGCAACAGCGCCACCGTTTCAAAATAGCGGCGGATCAGCAAATTTATACTTCCGCCGAAATGCGCTTTCACATCCGCAAGGATCTGCTCGCCGGAGCGATCCAATTGGCAGATCGTGCCGTCGTCGGCAACCAGGTGGTGCACAAATCCCACACGGTAATCGCACGGGAGAAAGATGGGATCGGCATAAAAATCGCGTTCTTCTCCCAGCAAAACCGTTATCTTTTCGCGGTACTTTTCGGATAATTCGGAAATTTCGCTGCAAAACGCCGCAGTTTCTTCGCGGCTCTTTTGCGGGCGCAAAGAAAAAGAGGAACCGGCAACAAAGGCAAATCCGACGGTTTGCGCGCCGGCGGCGATTGCCGCCAGAACTACCTCTTCCGGGGTGCTTTCGCCGCCGGAAAAGCAGGTGTAATTCCGCAAACTGATTTTCGGAAAGACCATACCGATCCCTCTTTCGCTTATTTTATTTTTGCTCCCAGGCGGCTTTTACAAGGTCGTACGTCATAGCCGCAAGATCTTCCGTTGATTTTTCGGCCACCGTTTGCCGGTCAACCACCGCAACGTATTCCATAAAAACGTGAGTGCGCTTTAACGGGAAGGATTTGCCAACCTTTTCGGTGTTGCGAACCACCAAAACCACAATGGGAGCGTTCGCCTTTTTGGCCAGGTAAAATGCGCCGGGTTTGAACTCCTGCAATTCCCCGTCCTTCGTTCTCGTCCCCTCGGGATAAATGCCGATGTCGGCGCCCTCTCCGGCCATGCGGTCGGCGGCGTTTTTCAGCGTTCGCAAAGCGCGAATGCCGTTTTCGCGGTCGATCCCCAAAAAGGCGGCGCGGCGGATAAACGGCCCGGCAA